>CBDVBD010000023.1:0-29548 GCA_965372135.1 uncultured bacterium
TTTAAATACAGGAAGTCATCATATTAAAAAATGTTTTTTCAATGTTTTTTGGTTCACTTTTTTCTATTCTTTTTTGGTTTCGTTTTTTTTCTTTCATGAATCTTGAGTGTGTCTATCATTTCATGAAATTCTGTTTTGATTGCTTCATCATCAAAATCAAACCAGCCTTTTATTTCATTGGTATCATTGATATATTTATTTTTCAATCCAAACACTAATAATCCTCTAATTGTATTAAATATATCAACATAACCCGGATTCCCTGTTTCAGTCACTGGAATATCTAAGGACTTACCTATAAATGTATTAGGAAAATCAAGATAACTAGGTTGCCCCAACTGAAGCAATTCACATATCTTTACTGGTATAATCACACCACCAACAAACAACCTACTTTCATATAGAGTTAATCCCTTACCAATAACTTTAATATCATCAAAAGTTACACACATGCAAAGAGAATGAAAAAATTCTACAGATTCGAATGTAACTTTAGTAAAGTCACATCCAAATAAGCGTGGACTCCAAATGGCGAGATTTTTCAGATAGGAATTATTAAAGCTCATTTCACCCAAATCTAAAGCGCCAAGAGAAATATATTTCTCATTTCTTTCCATATTTAATCCTTTGAATAAATTTCTTCCCCATGTTGGAGATGCAATGTCATACACATAATTCCAACTTTTCATCATATCAAAAAAATGTGAGAAGTTTTCTATCAATCCAGCGAAGAATTTTTTTGCCTTCTCATTTGTGTATAAACTTTCTCCTACTGTCAATGCAAGCCATCTATCAATGTCCGGTGGTGAATCACAAGGTCTAACCGGTATCTCTATTGCTTCTTTATCAAAAAGAGGAGTTCTTTGTGTACCTTTAAAAAATAGATAGTTCGTTTCGGATTCCAGAATACCTTTTGCTAATTTGATGATTTTGTCTATTGCATCATTATCTATCGGCCAGTTCTCTATTAGCTTATCATCTATTTCAGTCATATTTTCTGTACCATTGAGTTCTTTATTCCAAGTATAAAAAATATGCGAGCAAAAGAGTCCTTTACTATATTCTTCTGTTGCTAATGACATAATTAATGGAAATAATTGTTTTCTTTTGTCTGCGACTATTTTCGATTTAGTATCTGTGGCTGTTTCTTTAAGAAGTTGGAGCAAGTCTTTAAAAAATAAGACAGTCTGTTCGGTAGGCTCACCTAAAACCAATCGTACCCTTGCTTCCTCAAAGTCTGCATCTTTATCAAGTGCATATTTAATAAATACTTTAAGATAATATTCTGCCAATAATATTTCTGCAAAAGATTGATGCTGAAAATGTAGTTGATCTCCTTCTTCACCAAAATATGAATGAGATAGAAATTTAAGATCAGAAATTTCTTTGTATTTTTTCACAGCATCTTTAGTTTCGATAGGTTTACCCTCTATAGTTTTACAAATGTCTGTCTTTCTCAGAGTACTATGTTGACTGTATTGTCTTTGATAGGTCCAAAGTGCCGCTGTTGCGTGTAGAATATTTCTAAAGCGAGCTTCTTCAAGAATATCGACTCGATAATCCGGATCCTCTTTGTGCTTTGCTTCTTTTGTCAGTAGGTTTAAAAATGCGAGATAAACACCAATCTTTCCTGCACTGGCAAAATCTGAATTTTTTATTATCAACTTATATAATATATATGCGAATAGAGGTCTTCTAAGCTCACTGGCGGTTAAAATGCGCTTTTTGACCAATTCTTCATACACATCGAACTGGTTATTTTTTCTTATGTTATCCACAATTATTTGTGCGAATCCTGTGGATTCTAATTCTTCGAATTCAGGGTGGTTTCTGAGTGATTTTATCATCCAATCATTGAATTGTTCCTTTTTAAACCCGTATAAACAAATAAATAAGGGTATCTTTTGTTCGTTTTCCTCTATTTCCATTGGCTCATGAATTGACAAATGTCTCTGAAGCCCCTCATCTATAGGTCTCGAAGTTACTATTACTCTATTTGTCCTACAGTATTTCGTGTCTAATTCTTGGATTCTTGTAATAGAATCAATTACTGAGTCAAGGTGTCTTTGAGTCAGTTCCCCACTTTCATCGAGTGAATCTAATAAAAAAACAAAATTCTTCTTTTTATAGGAATCATCTTCTATCTTAATACCATGTTTAAATGCGAGGTAATTACTGACAACTCCTAATTTAGATTCCCGTGAATATTCCTGATTTCCGAATTCTCGCAAATTAAAATATACTGGGAATAATCCATCTCCAGTTTGAAGATATTTAGTTGCAAGATCTGCCGCATAATGTTTTAAAAATACTGATTTTCCCTTTCCAAAGTCAGTCACAATGAATAATACTTTTTGTATATATTCTTCTCCCTCCTTAAAGTACTCATCAATTAGCTCTGTGATTTCACTCAATCCTTCTTCATCTTCTTCTTCTCTACTTCTTCTGAAGTTTTCTACTCTCTCCCATTTCGCATAAGTCGTTTCGTATGTTAGGTCTTCATTTTCAGTCATGCCTATCCGTCCCAGTCTCTTCATTTCTATGAGAAAGTCTTCTTCCTTAGCATCAAGCCAATTTTCTGCTACATCTTTCAAATGATCATCAAGGTCTTCTCCAAATTCACCTTTAATTGTAGCTTCTATATTGTCATTATAGTTTTTTAAGAATTCGTTGATTACATCCTCCCTGACATTTATCCTCCGTAGTAGAGTAGAGTAGTTTTCACGAACAAACTTTATCGCTGGATGTTCTTTTGGCTTGAATACTAATACTAAATCATTGACATTAAAATCATTCGCTGAATCTTTAAAAGATTCTTCAATTAGGCTTATAATGTCCTTAATTTGGTATTTTCTTGGTAATCTCCTCTTGATTTTTCCGAGTGATTCCTCAGCTTGTGCAAACCCTGCTTTGACATATACTTGATGCCCAAAATCCTCTAATTTCTTTTCCGTTTGTTTTTCAAAATATTTATCTACCCAAAGTTTCCCAAATATCTTTATGATCAATCCAGAAAGGCTTGCTACGTCCTCAAAAGCGTCCTCCCCGTGTTTGTCAAATAGTTCCTTTGCTTGTTTAGCAGCCATTTTTAATAGTTCTGGCATGTTTTTCATGTAGTGCAGAGCTTTTCCCTTTTCCATGATTAATCCCCTTTCACTATTGATGAATTGTTTTTGTGATGAGATCAATGTAAGCCGAATCTACCAGATCAGCCTCACCGATCCCTATTTTTTGGGTTATTTCTTTGACAGTTTTTTCCCCTTTCTCCGCCCCTTGCCCATCCCCCAACACCACCTCAATCTCCAAAAACTTCCCCAACTTTCCTTTGCGACTCTGCAGCTTGTCCCGAAACGTCGGGAAGATCTGCGTGAGCTATATTCTTCCCTGTATCTTCCCCGCCAACTCATCCAATTCTTCCCTCGGTGGTAATCCACCAATGCGTCCTCCAAACCGAAATCCCGACCCGTCCCCCTGCCATCGTGGAATCACATGCAAATGCACATGAAATATTTCCTGCCCCGCCGCCGCCCCATCCGCCAACAACAAATTCACCCCGTCGCACCTGACTCCAGCGGTTCTTACCGCCGCCGCCATCCGCTGCCCCACTTTGAAAATCTCCGCCCCATCTTCCGGATCGAGTTCCTCCAAATACCCCGCATGGGCATTGGGAATCACCAACACATGCCCCGGGTTCACCGGTCGGATATCCATAAACGCGCTGACCCGGTCGTCCCGGTACACGAAACTTGCCGGCGCTTTCCCCGCCAAAATATCACAGAAAATACAGTCGCTCATAAAACCTTCTCCATTTACGTGCATTGTTCCTGCCAGGTTTTAAATGAAATGTAACCTGACGAGTAGCATTAAATCGGCATCGATCAAATGCTGCGCTACATCTGCGAAGTTCATGGTGTCTTGAGATATTTGCCAATTTTCGTACCCTTTCGGAACTTGCCGAAGCCGCTTTAAAGTAGATTCTCGAACCGCCTTGAAGAATTCCGCCAGTCTCTTGCCTTCGGAATTGATCATCACAAATCCTTGAAAGAATTAAGGCGTTGATTCACTAACCGTTCTGCATCGCAACAGGAGATAACAATCTTGGCTGCTCGGATCTGATGGACGGAGTGGAAAAACTGTCTCCAAAATCATCGAGTCGCCTTGTTTTTCAAGAACCGCTTGCTGAATCGTCTCCTGAGCTATTGCGGGATTTATCGAGCGTCCAATTTCAACACGCGTTGAAGTTGTTGAACGTACCATAAACCAGTCCGGCTTTTGAGCAACACACAGATCTGCCAGTGCTTCCATGCTTTTAGGGTCTGCACCATATCGAATCTTCCCGTAACCCCCGGCGCTGTGAATAATTTCCGCCATTTCTCGATTGACGAGACCTTCATGGTCAATGATGTACAACGAGGAATAATAACCCACGCCACCGATTTCGTAAGTCAGCACTCGATCCGATGGAGAACCATTGTCTCGCAACCACCTTCCGATATCCGAGTATAGCTCGCCATTCAGCCCGGTGTTGATATGCCCTCGATCGTATAGCATCCACAGCTTGGTGATCTTCATACCACCAAGTATAAGCCATCCAGCAGCGCAAACAATGCAAGCTACTCGCAGTAATCTCCATGCATGTGCCGTTAGCTTCGTATACAGAAAATCCAGCCCCAGTGCTCCGGCAAAGATCAGAGGCGCAGCATACGGAAGACCTAACCGATGTCCAGGCATCCAATCATTTGGAGCGTAGACCACAAAGAGAGCGCCTGCAAAGAATATCAATAACGCACCACCAGCTTCAAATCCTCTTCTTTTATCAACGATCGAAAGAATCGCAAGAGCCAACAGTATAAAGCCACCAAGTGACGAAATAAACGGGTCTAACTCAGCGGTTATTTGAGCTCCCACACGTAGTACAACTGAGATAATACCCTGATCGAGTGCCGCTGTGATTGGTGACAACTTGGCGATGAATGTGTTTGGCAGGAATGACCCGTAGTAAGAAAATCGCCAGACCAGCAATGCAGCAATCACTGCCCAGGCGAGTAATAGTCCAAGGAGAACCGTGCGCTGGCGTCGCCATCCAAACCACCAGAGTGTCACTGCGAGGGCAATCAGGATGCCTTCCGGGCGCAAAGTTGCGACCCCAATTATGATAGCCGGGAGAAGCAAGAGATTTGAGAGAGATGAGCGAGACACAACGAGGAGAAATGCAGCGCAAGAAACGATAAAGGTATATGGAATAGTTTCCATTCCAGAGCAGGAATAGATGTGGAGGTATGACACGGCGGCAAACCACAGACAAGCGATACCGGCAATCAGCGGATTGCATGAGCAGTGGCGTAGTGACCAATAAAGGAGATACACAATTCCAACTGCGCATACCAGGCCAACAATCTTCGAGATCAAAATTGGGCACAATCCGATGAATGCTATAAGAGCGAGGAACAGAACCCAAAAAGGACTTGAATATCCCTCAATCCTCTCGCCGACATTAAAAACCAACCCATTTCCCATTGCCATATTTTCAGCGTAACGGTAATTGATAAAGGAATCATCGATAGTATAACTCCACCACAACATTCCAAGCAGGAGCGTTATGACCATGGCGGACAGTGCCAGAACGAAACCCATTTTATTCTCGACTTGCGCTAACATAGCGGACATTTCCCTGCGAGAAGTGGTTGTTTACCAATATCGCTTAGCCAAAAATCCCATTCGATCATGGCTTCCTTTGTAAATATTTACTCTTCCGGTTCCGGACTCGAATTCCCCATATCCAAATAAAGCTTCCAGGAGCCGTCCTCCTGCTTCATCCACACGTCTAAATATTTACCGTACGACATTTTGATACTATCCTCACCGGAAATGATATACAGTGTATATGTACCCCATGTCCAGCCCATTTCCGCGGATTTTGCCACTGCGCCGTCCTGAGGTTCCCAATCGATGGTGTATTCGTGTTCCCCTTCTTTTAATTCATTGTAAATGGCTTCTCTGCCGACAATTGGATTCTGCCCTTGAGAAAATACCACGGCATCTTCCGTCAAATACGCTTTAAATGCTTCCGCTGTGGTTCTTTCCACCGACATTTTAGCAAATTCCCTGTCAGTCTCGAGCAAATTTGCCCTTTCCTGTTCCAAGTTAATCGTGTACTGACAACCAGTAAGCATCACTACCAAGACAATCACAGGAATAATGTACTTCGCGAGTGTCATGATGTATCCTCCTCAATTAGCCAACTGTTATAAAAGTTCTTCTAAGATTTCCGCCGCATCCCGCACTAATTTCGGACACAAGTCGGTAAAAACTGTGCTGTTCTCTGCGGCTTCCAACCCTTCCGGAGTTCCGATGTCGTATCCTAATAGATCTCTACAAACAATGGTGCCGTTGCCCTCCTTAAATCTTCGCACAAATTCTCCCACCAGATCATAGGTGTCTTCTTTCGATTGTTCGTCTTCCACTTCCGTTCTGCCGCTTTTCAAGCTCAGCAGCATAAACGCTCCCGTCACCGCCCCACATGTTCCCCCCATCCGAGCCATTCCCCCGCCGAATGCGGTGGCAATCTTCAACGCCAATTTCTGCCCCACATTAAACTGCCCGGCATACGTGGACAGAATCGCCTGTGCGCAGCTAAATCCATCGCCCTTATCGAACATCCGTACCGCTCGTTCAACCTTACTCACCCTACCTCCATTTTACCATTTTGTGCCGCAGGGTGTCTATGAATCACGATTCCCCCCCCTGTGGATATAGCCTGTGGACACTTTTATTCCTTCACCAACAACACATTAATCGCCTTAACCACCACCTTGACATTATCTCCCACTCCGATCCCCAAATCCTCTAACGATTCCATCGTCATCACCGAATTCATGGTGCCGGCATTCACATCCAGCCGCACCTGACACATCACCATCCCCTTTTTAACTTCTGTGACCGTCCCCGTCAACTGATTTCTTGCTCCGTACTTCATCACTACTCTCCCTGTTTGATGTTGTTGTCATTTTATTGCGGAGGTTTTAGAACTTCTATATTATCCAATGGCACCCATCCAAACAATCCTGAAGAGTTGCGGCACCATGCCCATCCACTTTCCTCTTCCAGGATCTCCAATTCGTCGCCCACCCGCACCGTCAATTCAGTCGCATCGTAATCCCGATTCGCTTTGCCGTTGTTACCGGTCATATCGACAAAACTTTCCGGTATCCATCCGCTTTTCCCCTCTTTGGTAGTGCACCACCCCCACCCATCCCATACGGTTTCCTTGCGACTCAATCTCAGCTCTTCGCCATCCCTTAATTTTACTGGATCAGAAAAGGCGGATACGTAATCAATCGTGACCTTGCACTTGCGCGTGTCTTGAAGTTTTTCCTGGTTTTTGTTCATGAATTAGCCTCCCCATTCTTGTTCCTGCCAGGTTTCAAGCGAAGAGTAACCTGGCGGGAAGACCCTCGAAGTACGTATTGATATTTAGTAAAAATCTATCATTAACCCCCAATCTCTTTCACACTTTCATGCTTTCTCACTTCTTCCACGACAAACATCGGCTCCACTATCCGTATAGGCCTTGGTTGCTGTGTGCCTTTATCAACTACTGAAATCACAATGGATTGAACTTCCCAATCCCTGTGTAACGAAATCTCCCATTCACATGTATATCCCCCCACCGGATCATTTCCCTCCCGTTTATCCAATACCATTTCCTTCTCACATAACAGCAACTGATTCTGATCATATACCGAAGCCTTCAATAACAAATCCCGTTCCCCCCTTACCAATCCCATAACGAAGTAGGAATAATGATTATTTTCCTGAAAATCCTGAAATATTACTTTTTCACCTTCCACCATCAAATATTCCCGATCTAAAATATCCCCCAACGTTACCATCTCCTTATCCAATACGATTCCAACCCGCACTTCCGATGCCTGCGCCCTTTCATATATCCGCCAACTACGCCATTGGTAAAGCCCGGAAATATTATAATAAGATTTCGTCAAATCATAACCCAATTTAACCTGTTTTTCGGCATTGGTAATCCTATTCAGCACCATCCATCGTGGCTTTAGATCCGCAATAACTTTTTCATGATTGAATTTATAATCTGTTATTATTTTAGAATTAAGGCCTGTTAAGTCTATGGTGTAAAGCCCTGAATTCCTGGCGATATGCCCATGTCCCGACGCTAACGTATCACCCGGACTACTATGATCACGTATCCAGCTTCCGATGGCGATTCTTTCCCCTTCAACTTGTGATAACCATCGAAATGTTCCCTTTAATTCTGCTGTCATCCGAAGAGCACTTATTAAACCCATACAACAGAAAAAACCAACCGCGATCAATGATTTGAATCGTCTGAAATACTGTTCCAATAACACCATAGCAATCACAACAACTTGAAGCATAATCAAAAACTCGGGAATTGAATAGTACCAGCGCATTTGTTCCACCGGATTATAAACATAGAATAACACCAAATATGCTACTAGGGCAAATCCGTAAATATGTGTTGATATAACAATTGCAGCTTGCCCTTTTGCCAAACACCATATAAGAAATCCCACCCATAAAACTATTACAATCAAATTAATAGTATAATGATCCAATCCCTGGATAAACGGAAACCAATGATTGGAAGGATGTCCGTGATATAGTATTTTTGCTATGGCTGTTTGCGGTACCGGACCGTCGAAAACAATATACGTAAAAACTACCCATAAAGCTCCTGGAAATATAAAGTACAACAAAGCGTCTTTTCCGATCCGGCGGACCGAAAGCGGTGTTGTGGAAATCTGATTTCGTATCAGATAAGCACAGATTAAGACGATAACGATAGGAACGGCATCCAGCTTTGAGATTACTGCCAATGTAAAAGACAACCACATCAAAACAGGACGATTCTGTAAGTAAAATAAAAAGCATGATAAAACAATAGCCAGATGCAATGGAGTTTCAAGACCCTGTTTATAATTGATTACCACATTTGAACATGACAACATCAGTAATACCCACCCGGAATAAATAATGATCTTGCTTCTGGAGTAATAAGATAACAATCGAATGGTCAGAAATGAAAGTAGGAACATCCCGATGAAATTACTGGCGAACAGACTATTTAACGGCGAGAAGAGATGTATATATGCAAATGTCCCGGCGAGAATCCCATGAACGAATCCGGAAATACCGAATATCGGCCCATCGGTTGGATTGTACGAATAAAAATATCCAGCAGCGAAGTTATCCATATATTTCAGGATAATCCCTGCATCATCGGTGATAACATTAGTGGGCCACAGGATAAAAAACAGTGTGGTAAATACTAACGACACCACCAGTCCGGGTGTGTGTTTCTTCAAGGAATGCGAAATATTCAAATCATTTCAATTACGGTTAGTGTGATGCCGGGTGTTCTCACCCTGCAGTTAAATTATTTTGTAGGTCGCGTTCACGCCCGCATCGGTATGAAAGCAAGAATCCCGACAAATAATCTCGCATGTTGCATAGCATGAAGGACTTCAGAATATAACATATTGCATACAAAAAGTCCAGCATTATTTTACAGTTGACGTCTATAGTAAAGTAAATGCACGTAAATTATTCCCATAGCCCAGTTTGCTCTTGATTATTTGCTAAAAAATTGCTAAATTAGTAAATTGAGGACGACTGTAGTGATATTTGATCTAATTCGATTAGTAACATTGCCTAATAGTTGGGGTACGAATGAAACTTCGGAACAAATATAGAAAAATATGGATAGCGCTTGCTTTAATTGTCTTGACAGCCAATTTTATTTCTGCAGAGATTATACATGAAGCAGGATCGCTAATTGGATTCCTGGGCGGAAGCTGCCCCGATTGTGAATACGATAACTGGATCAGTCACATTTCCGAGGGCATCGCTGATCCCGGATACAACAATTACGGTCCGTTGGCGTTGGACCCGCAAACCAACGGATTCGGGCAATATACTGAAATAGAAGACACCCCCCAAGGTGATTCCACCATCGCCCAATGGTACGCCATATTCGAAAGCCTGCTTGACGGTGACACTAATGCAGTAGACCAGCAATTAACCACTTATGAGTTGGATTCCCTGTATCAACTGGTGGTGCTGCACGATTCCACTCGGGATTACTATATCCTGCGGGAAGTGTTAAACATGAGTTACTACGATGAACAGGGGACTCCTGGGGACACCACAGACGACGTCCGGGGCAGCTTCGATGCTGGCTGGGGTGTGTACATATACTCGCCCACTGCCGCTTACCCGGAAGTGCTGATCGAAATACCCCATCCCGCCGACGACTTCCCCAGCCCCTTCATCGGTACCGCTGCATTTATGCACTTTGACGCCGGATTCCTAATGATTACTGGTGCCGGTCGTGAAGTCCTATGGACACAGCAGGGGGAATATAATAACGGCAAATCCCTGTCCGATCCATCCAGGAACGATCACACCGTCTTCCAAGCCGCCCACCGAGCATTCGTAGATAATCTACCCGATGAATTCGTTCTGCAGTTGCACAGCTACGATTCCGAATCCCATGAGGGGCAAAAGTCCCTGGTGGTATCCGCTGGCAACGATGACAGATTTCCCAATGAGCCCATCCTGGATCGTTGTGTTTTCGATGATATGATTAGCATGACCTCGTATATTGCAGTGCCCGCCAACACCGCCGGTACTCATCCCGATGTCCCGGTGAACGAGTATTACCAACTATGGTACGAAGGCGGATATGAACACCAGGGTATAGGTCCCACTATCGCCACCACCGGAAACCTTTACGGATACGGTCAGAATCGACAGGTTTTATATTCCCATCTAAATCATCGGAAGTATCAAGACCCGGAAAATATCATCCACATCGAAATGGACGAATTCCCTGACCTGATTCAGGATCCCCTCAACACTTACTACCTAACCGGAATCCCTGGAGGAGTCACCTTTGCCAATTTCGCCAACGCCATCGAATACTATCGCCATGCTTTCGAAGCATTATTTGACGCTTTTCCTCAAGTTCCCATGTCGGAATTGGTTGTCGGATCGCCTTCACCACTGGACTTTTCACCCACCCTGGTGTTTGACAGCGACACTCTTTGGGCGCACTTCCAGAATATCTCGATGAATTTGGAATTGGAAATCCTGGATGTCTATACCGATGAGCAGGTCTTCTCGATACTAACTTCCCCCACCGGGATCACTCTGTTCCCCGGTATGCAGTGTTCCGTGCAGGTCGTGTTCCACCCTCGGTATGCCGCGGGTTTTTCCCGGGTGCTGACCTTGTCCACCGATATCGGATGTAGCCATCTTGAACTTCGCGGTACTGGATTGGGTGGCATCGCTGAACTGGAACCCCCGGAATATAATTTCGGATTAGTCTCCATTTATGAAGTGCAGCTTGGCACCGTATTCCTCCACAATGGCGGAAACTACCCCATGAATATGGTCACGGTGACACAGGCACCACCCCATTTCTATTTCATAAACTTCCCCGACAGCACCATCCCACCTGATGGTCGCGTACCTTTGGAATTACTGTTCTTACCCCTGGAAATTGGCAATTTCCAAGACACGATGTACGTCATCACCAATACCTATGATACCGATACATTAAAACTGTACGTTAGCGGTCAGGGCGGCATCGTCAATGAAGTGTTCTTCGACGATTTTTCACAGGATCTGGGATGGACCGGATTCGGCATCCATACCGAATGGACTCGTGGTGAAGCAACTGGCGGTCCCGGTGATGACCAATACGGAGGTCCCGATCCTGCCTTGGATCATACACCAGGGATGGATAACAGACTCCTCGGAACGGACTTAACGTTTGATGATGGGGATTATGAACCATATATTAGCGCAACCGAGTGGATTACTTCGCCCATAATCGACTGTTCGGTAATCACCTTGACTCAACTTAAATTCTGGCAGTGGCTGGGGGTGGAAAGAAACGATTACGACCACGCTTATATTCAGGTGTATGATGGTTATCAGTGGGTTGAAATCTGGGAGAATGGGGAGGAAATTATCGATGAAAGCGCCTGGACTCAGCAGATTTATGACGTATCTAACGTAGCGGATCTGAATCCAAATTTCCAAGTCCGGTTTGGAATTGGACCCACCGATGGCAGTTGGCAATACTGTGGATGGAACATCGACGATTTCACTGTCTTTGGCAGTGCGCTGATAATTCCACCCAATGAATTCTTTTTTGATGACTTCGCTGAAGACCTCGGATGGTCCGGCTATGGATCGGCTGGCGAGTGGACACGCAGCGCTCCTATGGGAGGTCCGGGAGATGACACTCATGGAGGACCGGATCCCGTTGAAGACCATTCGCCTACTGCAGATAACTTTGTAGCAGGCACTGACCTTACTGTCCTGGACGGAGATTACGAACCCGATTTGGGGGAAACCTACTGGCTGACTTCACCCTTCATCAATTGTGCCTCTTATATCAATGTTCAATTGAATTATTGGCGGTGGTTGGGAGTGGAACGAAATGATTACGATCATGCCTATATCCAGATTTTCAATGGGACAGATTGGGTAACGAAATGGGAAAACGGTGCCGTTACCATCGATGAAAACGCTTGGCATCAAAATTTTATCGACGTATCGCAAGAAGCCGACGGCAACCCTCTGTTTCGCATCCGTTTCGGAATCGGTCCTACCGATGATGGGTGGCAGTATTGTGGTTGGAATATCGACGATGTCAGCCTCAGAGGCATCGGATCGGCAATTACCGCCATTTCCGACCTGACAATTTCCAAAGACTACAACCCCATTAACGGCTCCGTTTACCTGCATTGGTCGCCCATATCCGGTGCCGTCACCTACAAGGTACACCGCGGCGACTCACTGAATTTCGAAGTCGGACCCCAAACACTAATATATGAAGTTGCTCACCCCGACACCTCTTATGAAGATTCGGATATCATAAACCAAACGGATGGTGCTTTCTACCGGGTGGTTGTCTGCGACGAGTAATCCCCGACAATTCAATCCTTTAGGGTGATTTTCGTATGCAAAGACGAATGTCAAAATATCAAACGGCATGGTTGGCAAACGGAGCATTGTTGGTTTTCCTGATGTTCGCGGGAAACCTCGACGCTGAAATTATCTATGAAACTGGTTCCTTGCGGGATTTCTTAGGCGGAAATTGTCCCGGTTGCCAGTACGACAACTGGATCACCCACACGTCGGAAGGAATCGCCCTCGAAGGGTTCAACGATTACGGACCGGTGGAATTAGACCCCCAAACCAATGGATTCGGTAATTACCAGTTCATTCCGAACGATTCCGCCGGCAATGCTTTGATCGAAACCTGGTACAATGTATTCTTAAACCTCCTGATGGCGGACACTTTAGCAGTGGTAGAAGCCCTGGAAACCGTCCAGCTGGACACCGTTTACCAATTCGTTATCTTATCTGATCCCCTCAAAGACTACTATATCCTCCGTGAAATCCTGAACCTCGATTATTATGATGAGCAGCTAACTCCAGAGGACAGCTCTGATGATGTTGTCGGAAGCTTCGATTTGGGCTGGGGATTGTACGTATTTTCCCCCACCGCTGCTCAACCGGGTATCATTATCGAAGCCCCCCATCCCTGTGACGATTATATCACTCCGTTCGTTGCGTTTGAAGTGTTCGAAATGTACGACGCCGGCGTGTTGATGATTTCCGGTGCCGGTCGGGAAGTCAAATGGACTGAATTAGGCGAATACAACAATACCAAATCGTTGTCCGACCCCACCCGTGTGTACCAGTCGGTTCTCCACACCGCCCACCGTGCCTTCGTGGATTATCATCCCGATGAATTCACGGTGCAAATCCACAGCTACGATTCCGAACAACATCAGAGGTTGCTTTCCACTGTGATATCCGCGGGACCGGATGATAACTTTCCCAATGAGCCCATACTGGACCCATGTGCCCATGATGACATGATTAGCTTTACCCCATATTTGGTCGTACCCGCCAACACCTGCGGCACCCATACCAATGTCACCATCGAGTATTATTATCAGATAAACTACCAAGGGGGATATTATTATCAAGGTGGAACCTATGAAATCCCCACGGATAATACCCTGCCCGGATACGGTGCAAATCAGCAGATATTATATTCCCATCAAAACCACTCCCGCACCTTGGACAAAGAAAACTTCATCCATATCGAAATGGATGAATTCCCTGATGTGATTCGGGACAGCATCACCCAATATTATTTCACCGACCTTCCCGGGGTGGCAACCTTTGATAATTTCGTCAATCCCATCGAATTCTTCCGACCGTTATACGTTGCGTTGGATTCGTCGCTTCGAGAACCGGTCATGCCCGAAATTATCAACGCAAATCCCTCACCCTTGATTTTCCCCGATGTACCGGTTCCCGAGTCGGAAACTTTAGCCCTATATTTCCAGAACGTCTCGCTGCACAATCAACTGACGATTATGGGTGCTTCTACCACCGACACCATCTTTTCCATCGTATCGGTTCCCATCGGTCAGACATTGTTCCCAGGACAAATCTGCTCGGTGGAAGTTGCATTCACACCCCAAAATCGCCTCACATACACCAGACGCCTGACTTTATCTACCGATGAGGGTTGCAGTTATGTGTTCTTGGAAGGTACTGGGTTGGCAGCCTTCCCTTATTTTTATCCGGGGCTGCATAATTTTGAAGCCGTGCATCATGCCACTTCCGACACCCAATCCGTGAATTTCTGCAACGGCGGCAGTTTCGGGGTAAACATCCTATCCGTGATCAACAGCCCCCCGCACTATTTCATAACTTCTTATCCCGACACCACCATTCCACCTCTTACTCAGGTCACCATGGACGTTGCTTTCGTACCCCTCGAATACGGTTTGTTTCCGGATACGGTGTTCGTAGTGACCGACGCAGTACTACGCGATACCGTCTCCTTGTTTGTAGTTGGCGAGGGTGGATTCTTTCCGGCAGCGCCTTCCCAAATCACCATCACCTGTGATTCCATCGAAGTGACCCTGGACTGGCCCATGGTTGAAACTACTGCCTGGGGAACCCCGATGTCCGTTATCGGATATAATATATACACGGCGGATAGCCCTACCGGTCCATTCCGGTTTTTAGCGTGGACGGTGGAACCGATGATTACTGTTCCCTTGGGAGAACCACCTCCAACCCAGGAATTCTACTACATACAAGCTGTGAGCGAAGACACCGGATCTACCATATCCGAAACTCCGGAACTCCCACCTCCCACATCACAGGAATAACAACTATGATAAAAAAAAGTATCGTCGTTTGGCTGAGTCTCATTGTCGGATTATCCACCTGCGCATCAGCCCGCATACTCCATGTCCCCTCCGAGTACCCCGCCATCCAGAACGGAATTAATGCTGCCATCGACGGCGACACCGTACTGGTCGCCCCTGGAACCTACACCGGTCCCAATAATCGTGGTTTGGATTTCTTGGGGAAACATATCACGGTTATGTCAGAGATCGGCAGCAGCGAAACCATTATCGACTGCGAACTAAGTGATCGTGGGTTTTACTTCCACACCAATGAGGACTCCGCTTCGATCCTGGAAGGTTTCACAATCATCAATGGGGAAGTTGCAGGCGAGTCATACGGGGGCGGGATTTTTTGCATGTCTGCATCGCCCACTATCCGTAGCAATATCATCAGGAACTGCCATGCCTATTGGGGTGGTGGTATCGGTTGTGTGTCTGCCAGTCCTGTCATTATAGACAATTCCATCATCGACAACGATGGGGATCGAGGGGGCGGGATGGCGCTGTTGGCGGGGTCTCACGCCCGGATATTCAACAACCGCTTCCAGAACAATATATCGCCGGGTGGCTGAGGTGGATGTGGCGGCGGCGGGATCCGCTGCGATAGTTCCGATCCTTGGATCGAAGGTAACATATTTTCCGGCAATTTCACCAACTTCGCCGGCGGCGGAATCTGCGGTTTTGATTGTAACATCACCATCCGGAATAATCGAATTGAAGACAACTACGCTTACGGCAAAGGTGGTGGTATCGCCCTGTTTAACCAGTCCGGCTCCTTAATGTACAATAATCTGATAGCAGATAATCGGACTGCCATCGCCGGCGGAATCTACCTCCAGAATTCCCCCGGTACCGAAATCATCAACTGCACGGTCGCCGCCAATGCCGGTACTCTGGCAGTCGGTGGAATCGCCGCCTATAATTTCAGCTACGCCGTCATCCGAAATACCATTGCATACGGAAACGAATCGCCTCAGTATCCTAATTTGTTCTCCTCCCTCGACGACTCTTTTGCCGTATCCTATTCGGATATCGAAGGCGGTTGGGAAGGAACCAGCAATCTGGACCAGCTGCCCTTGTTCATTGCCGGAACTTTAGGCAATTATTATCTCAGCCAAACCGCATCCGGTCAAACTCAACAAAGCCCGGCAGTCGATGTCGGTGATTCACTTGCCGCGCAGTATCACTTAGATACCTTAACCACCCGGACCGACCAGGTGGGTGATGAAGGATTTGTGGACCTGGGTTTCCACTATTTTGCCGAACCGCAATCCGGCGGAATCGATCCCGAAAATAACCCATGGATGCCCACCACAGTTAATTTGCACGCTTTTCCCAATCCCTTTAATTCCACTACGAACATCTACTTCACCCTATCCTCAGCTTCCGAGGTTGAACTGGTAGTAACCGATATCTTGGGAAGGCAGGTGGCGAAACTCGCACATGATCACTACTCCACGGGCACGCATCACATTACATGGTCAGGGTTGGATCCCAATAATCATATGGTGTCAAGCGGAATATATCTTATCCGCCTGACTACCCCCCACAGAACCTGGTCAACAAAAATCTTGTTCTTGAAGTAACAGTATCCCGCAGTAGAACAATAATAAATCCCCTTTCGCAACTGCAAAGGGGGATTTATATATTCTCGTAAGTCTGGTTCCAATGGAATCAGACACAAACTTGCCAACCCTGTCCGCCTACTGGCGGATTGTTAACTTGCTAACTTGTCAATTACTTCAACAGTACCATCTTCCGGATTTTCGAATCGCCACCGACATCCAACTTATAGAAATATATCCCGCTGGACGCATAAGTTCCGGATGAATTCTTGCCATCCCATATCACCTGGTGGGAACCCGAAGTCATCACCTGATTTTGCAAGGTATGAACTTTTCGACCCAGGATATCGTAGATTGCCAACGTAACATGACTGGTATGTGACAAATTGTATCGTATTCTAGTAGCGGGATTAAAGGGATTGGGGTAGTTTTGTTCCAGGCTGAATTTCACTGGCACCGGATCCGGTTCCTCAGGTTCTACAGATGTCGAAAAATCATTCACGCGCTGCATGAAAAGATTAAAGACAAACTCATGTTCTGAGGCACGACCGTCCTCCCATGCAACAATGGCTCCGCCGTCACCATCGGAAACGATGGCTGGATACCACTGCCAATAGATCTCGCTATTGACAATATTTCCGTTCTCTACCCACACCGGATCAGGAAACTCACCATTTCCATTAATGTGTGTACAGTAAATATCACTAACCGCTGTAAAATAGTTACGATCATCCTGCCATGCGATGTACACACCATCCTCAGTATCACTAATCATCTTTGGATAGCTCTGTTCCCCTTCATCATCACAAATAGATATACCATTAATTGGAAATAAAAGTTGTCCGGATGGCGTTACTTTCTGCACATAAACATCTGAATCAACATCACTTCTATAATCCGCCCAAATGATGAAAATATTCCCAGCGCTGTCCGACTCCATCTGGATCCCCTGTTGATTATTCGGAGCATCACAAATGACTAATCCGGAGTCAGCCCAAACCAGATTCCCGAAACGATCCACTCGCTGAGCAAATATGTTTCTGTCAACGAAATTCCGTCTATCCTCCCAGGCAAACACGGCTCCGCCGGAGCCATCAGGGATTACATTCGGCAGCCTCTGGTTACCTTGGGCATTGCACACCTCCAGTCCTCCCGCTTGCCATAAGGCATTCCCGTTGGCATCCAACTTCTGCGCGAACACATTATAATCACCGTAAACACCCCCATACCAGGCAATGATGACTCCTCCTTCACCATCAGGTACCGCGCTACGGCAAATATCTTCCAAGGTGTCGGCAGACACTTGAACCGGTGGACGCCATGTCTGATTGCCCGAAGCATCAAGATGTTGGGCGTAGATGCGCATATATGACGGACCCGGTACTATCCCCGACCACGCCACAAATGCACCGCCATTTTCGTCACCAGCAATATACGGTCGTTCCTGCTCTTCGATTATCGGAAAGATATGTACTCCACCAGGAATCCACGTCGAGGATCCATCACTTTCAAGCCGTTGGGCAAATATTTGATTGAATCCCTGATTTGAGATACGGTTGTCTTTCCACACCAACAACGCACCGCCTTGAAGATCGGAAATCAGTTGAAGATCATCCATATACCCCGTAGTATCCGGTGTACAAAGCGGAACCCCATTTTCCTCAAGATAACTATTGCCTTCGGAATCGATAATCTGAAGAACTAAACAAGTATTCCAGCCGTAGCGATTGTCCATCCAGACCACCAAAATCCGTTCCCCATTCCCCACCGGGATCATCTGGGGATTAGAAATACTATAATCAATACCGCTGTGGATCTGAAGCCCATTTTGCGGTAATTGAGGGACACCAGCGCTGTTGTGGTGCTGCAGATACAACCCGGTAGATCCACTCCGAATGTCTGCCCAGAAGAAAAAAGCGCCCTGGTTGCCGTCGGGTTTTAGAGTTACGGAACGCTGCCAATGTATTGCATCACAGACCACCACTCCATTTGCGGTCCATAACGGTGTCCCAGTGGATGAAATCCGCTGTACATATACATCCGAGTACCATGGGTTCCCAAATTCCCGTTGGTCTTCCCAGGCAATGATGGCTCCGCCAGTACCATCTGTGGTTAAATGGGGGTATCCTTGCATTTCATCGGCGTTACACACCAGTAATCCGTTATTGCCCCACAGATAATTTCCCGATGGATCCACTTTCTGTGTATAGATATCAGAAACGGTACAATATGGATCAAGGCGATAATCCTGCCAGGTGAAAATAGCACCCCCGTCATCGGAATACATAATCTGGCAGTATCTCTGCTCCATGTTCGCATTACACAACACTCGCCCGGTGTCTTCATATACCGGATTCCCGAGTGAATTTATACGTTGGAAATACAGATCGCCATGATATGGGTCCCACCTTGTATCCTCCCAAACAATATATGCACCCCCTTCACCATCCTGACACAGTTCCGGATCGCGTTGATAACTATCCAACGTACAAATTGGTGCACCTTCCAAAGCCCACAGCAATGACCCATCCGGAGTAACTCGTTGTGCATATATATCTTTTCCGGTACTGGTGACTGACCGTTGGTCTTCCCATGCAACAATTGCACCTCCCTGTCCATCGGTGCACACTGTCAATTCTTCCTGTCCACTAATCTCATGAATCACCACCAACCCGTCGGTGGGCCAGGCGGGATCAACCTCCCCGTTGGACAATACATGTTGCGCATAAATATTATCTATAGTATATTCAGGGTAGTAGCCTTGCCAGAAAACTAACAACCCTCCTGTACCATCGGAAATTAAATGAAGATTGATCTGTCCCTCCGGATTGATATTAACCAGCAGCCCAGCAGGATTCCACAATGGATCACCGTCTGAATCCACTTTCTGCGCATACACATCACCGCTGTAGCAGTTTGCTGGAGCATTGCGAAAGTCAATCCAGGAAATAATCCAGTTGCCGTCCCCGACGTATATCACCTCCGGATCTTCCTGACGACCTACATCGGAGATAATCAGCTTCCCCCCTTCATCCCATTGGACATTCCCATTTACATCGATCTTCTGCGCATACACATCGCGGTAGCCTTCCCGGCAATCCGACCAGGTGTACACCATATCGCCGGTCACCGGATCATGAGCACCAGCCCGATCCCATTGAGTATGATGTCCCTGCCGAAGATTCACACCGGAAGTATCCCAGAGAATTGGGGCATATTGCGCAGATACGCTGGTTACTGTTAGGGTTGCGAACAGTAACATTAATAGTCGGTTATACCTTTTCATCATCGGACCCTCCGTTATGTTTTTACCGTTGATTTAAGTTAACCCGTTCCACAATCAAATATTTAAAAGATCAGTAAATCAGTTAAAATCACTCTGGAAAGTTTATTACTTTATTCACCGCTACTTCAACAACACCATCTTCCGGCTGCCGTGAAACTCACCCGAATCCAACCGGTAGAAATAGATCCCCGCGGCGCAGGAAATCCCATTATGATCACGCCCATCCCATATCACATGATGGTATCCTGCCTCTTGCACCCCATTAACCAACGCCGCCACCCGTTGCCCTAATATATTGTACAAGATCAGCTTGACTTGCCCCGGCTGTGGTATCCCATACCGAATAGTGGTTACCGGATTGAACGGATTGGGGTAATTCTGATCCAGCACAAAATCATTTGGGACCAGAAGTTTTGCAGGCTCCGATTCGGGAACTCCGGTTATGATTTCCGGTGGGTCGGTGGTAAATTTAATCGCCATCCCGTTAGCCAACTCGTATGCACTGGCGGGATATTCCCCGTTGTAATTATATAAAATCCCAATCTGTTCTGAAGGACTTTCGATCCCTGTAGTGGAATAATCGATCCCGGCATTGGTGATGTCGAGGAAGGCGAACAATACTTCCCCATCTCCGGTTGCCGTGGGATAAGCTACCGGATCATAAAAAACCACTTCGAAGGATTCCGGTTGATTGGCATTGGCATAATGGTTAATCTGGTAGTACTCCACCACAAAAATATCTTCTTGATTGTCATAATAGGTGCAAATCTGACCTGTCTCATTAATATTATGCCATAAATCATCCCAAAAAGGCGCCACCATCGCCGGTATCCCGTCTATTCTCGGGATGGTAGTATTGTAGAAGTTGGTGATTGTCACTTGCCCCATCGCCAGCCACCCATCAGTAGATACACTCACATAGTCGTAGTCCTGCCCGTAATATTGAAATGAAAACGGCAGACTGACCGGGATGGTCTCATCGCTGCTGCTGAAAGGAATGATGTCGCCGGATCCGCCAGCCGCCGGAGCAATCTCGACCCAGTCAAATTCCGGACACTCCGTGTAGATGGTATCGCCCGTATCATAAGCGAAATAGAACAAGCTGTCATCAAAAGTCGGCGATCCTTGCGTAATTAATCCCACGATAATGTCCCCAGGGGTAATTTGGGAAAATACATAAGTCTGAAACTGGTGTCCAGAATACAGATCGAATTCCACCGTTGTTTCCGGCATCATATTCCCTGAACTCTGCACCCGAAACCGGTCACTGCTGATCATTAATGTATCTCCCGGCGCTATCACGGGAAGCGTAATCAGCGAGTCTTGAACCGTCACCTGCGGATGGTTGGTGCGAAACACTAACTCGGTGCTGGGAAGTTCCTGCAAACCTAAGTTGGTGATTTCGACCATCAAATCCACCGTTTCCCCTACATCCCAAATCCCGTTGTTGCCATCCTCCACCGTGATCGATAGCAACTCCAAGTTAGGTGTCGCAATCGGAATACCAAAATTCGCATCCCACGTTTCGCTGCCGGTATCGCTTAGTACCAATGCAAAATCCAGCATATCCCCAATCGTAAACTGATTGCTGACGCTAATACTGTAATTAGGAACTGACCCCGCAGTATCATCCGGTGCAATATTCCCAAACGATGCTTCATCCTGGAGAACTGTTACCGTCGGCTCACTACTGGATAAAGTTCCTCCCACATTTACCGCTACGGCGTTGCCATCATTAATCAATATCTCGTATAACTCCGCTTGTTCCCCTGGATTTAGGAATTCGTCATTATTGCCCTGCACCTCATCGTGGATCACCACATCGTAATGCTGCAGCCACACCCCGGAAGAAAGAACCGGAATCCTCACTTGCGCCGGAAAAACATTCCCGCCCGAAACCGTAATTAGCAGTGAATCTTGGATGCTGGGTATCGTTAGCCCCAAAGATACTTCCCCCTGATCATCGGTTGCGTAAGCCGCGTAATGTGCTGAATCGTAAAAGGCACAAACTCTTACCCCAGCCACCGGCTCCTGCGCAACGTTATGTACCGAAAAACTATAAGTATGGGTTCCTAACAGCGCAAAGTTAGGATAATCAACCACCGGACGCCACGGAATTTCGGTAAACAGCTCCAACTGTGGATCCCCAAGATTGATATATTGGTTATACGCAGATCTAATAATCTCAATAATATTCGGATCCACACCGAAGTACGGCTCGAATTGTTGGTACAAATGTAACTTCCCGGATAACAACATGGGCGACAACTCTAAATCGGCGGAATCTAACAATGCTGAGTAGATGCCCTTATCTAAAGCATCATTGAAATACGTATGGGTATTCCAGGTTGGACCGATAAATCCAACAGCGCCACGGGGTGTATTAAGAGTACCAATCGTCATCCATACCTCCCCAAAACAGCTATTCTCCGACACATCGAACTTCGCCACTCCGCAGCCAATACCGGTTACTATCGGTAGCTTATTTGCGTTGGATAGTGCTTGTACATTCTGGGTAAAATAGGGCACACCAACCCAGCCGTAACTCCATCCAGCACCCCGATAGTTGAGATAGTTCCGTCCCCCATTGATATAGCTGGTTAGCAAAGCCGATGATCCATAATTAAATACGCTGTCCACCCGAGCAAAACCGTGCTCCAACAGCCGGGCTTTCACCCAGGACTTAGTCTCCCGCATGGTGGGCTCATAGGGCATCGTTTGATCTGCTGCCACTACTGCTTTAGAAAACCAGGTGGAATCCTGAAAAAATAAATCCCGTTCATGTAGCAAAACCTTCGCTACATGTACTTGAAGTTCATACGAAGTATTTATCACCCACCGCCCCTGAAAAAATTCCGGAAAATAATCACCTCCCTCTTGGCACACAAACCAATTGTCGTCCAGGTAATATCCCGGATACGAATAGGTCGAAAAAATAGTAGTTGGATCAGCTGTATATGTCATGTTAGTAGGGAATTGAGTTTCATCTCCGATAAACAACACATAATCGGGGACATCGGGCCACGTTGTATAAACGTCACCCAAATGGTTGAATACCGCATTGGGATTGTATGGATTTGCACCAATTTCGGTGAATGTGGTCACCGATACCTTGATCCCCTTTTCCCTCCGCCATTGAATCAACGGCTCCAGCTCGTCTTCCCAAGTATCCGGTGTAATGATCAACTGGTGATCCCCAATAATTTCACGGGTTTCAACCGGATTCAACAATATTTGATCGTATAACTTGGCAAATCCATATGATATCGGACGATCCGGTGCTGTCTTGGGGTTACTGCCCGATCCAGCAGTGAAATCTATCCGAATCAACATCCGGCTCACCACTTCCAATCCGTCACCATCCACCTGAGCACGTACCGGAAATACGGTCAAAGGCGCCATCCTCACGTCCCTTAACACCACCGGATCCCCCAAACGAACCTGCTCTGTCGGAAACCACTCACCCTGAAACAGTGGGTCATTATTATTAATCCCATCCAACCGATATCCCGTAACCATGCGGCTGTCCTGTTCCAAAATCGTTACACTGCCCCATTATCCCGCCCCACGTCAACCCAGGTACTCCACTGCGGTAAATGTGGCAAATTCCCCGGTTGGATATAATCCCGCTTCATCCTTACAGGACTAAATGTCCCACCGCTTGTCGCCTCCAATTCCAACCCATGGAATTGGACTTCAACCGTAATGCCCGAAACATCGTTAGCGATAATCCGGGTCACGAATGGACTATCATTGCCAGCAATTGGGGTTGCCGATTGCCCCGCGATCCATACCGGACTTCCCCACGCCACCCCGAAAATCCCTAACACCAATCCCCCAATTAAAAGTACTTGAAACCTCATGAATCCACCTGTTATTGTCGATCATCCTTGCGCTTATCATGCAATTATTGCACGAATACGATGCCCTCTATCGGGAAACACCCTTGATAATTCTGAATTTGAATATACTATACTGCAAGTGTTATACCAAATGGTTGTTATGGTATTTCCTGTGTCTGTGATTATTATTTGAAATCTCAATAATGGTAGGAATATCTCAACTCACCATCGGTACTGTCTGAGCACATAACATACGAAAAAGAACCGAATAATGCAAGGAACAAATTCCCCTTGACCGGAATTTCACATCCATTCCAAAAACCTGCCACCATACCGCCATATCCTGTCATAATGGCAGATTTGCAGTTATTGTGGCAGATGTCCCCATTTGCCCAATTTCCGCAACTGCCCAAATAATAGATAATTACAAAATTGGCACGCCAATTGCCAATATATAAACCAGAAAGCAAAAAAATCTGATTGATTCTCATACAAGGATTTTTTGAAACTGAAAATAAGGAGAAAGAAAAATGACGTTAGTACGTTGGCAACCAAGAACAATGGCATCACCCTGGCGGCATTTCCTAAGGAACCAGGATCACATGCACCGCATGTTCGACCATTTCTGGAACGACGATGAAGATGCCATGATGATCCGCTGGCGTCCTGCCGTGGACATCGCGGAAACTGAAAATGAATATACCGTCACCACTGAACTGCCTGGGATGATTAGGGACGACGTCGAGCTGACCATCAAAGATGATGTCCTGACCCTTAAGGGCGAAAAGAAAAGCCTAAACGGAAAAGAAGAAGAAAACGTATATTTGGCGGAACGTTGCTACGGCAAATTCACCCGATCCTTCAATCTCAGCAACCGTGTGGACGCCAAGAAGGTCAAAGCGGATTTCAATGAAGGTATCCTGACTATCCACATGCCCAAAGTGGAAGAAGCAAAACCCAAAGCAATCGAAATTGCCGTAAAATAACCTCCTAATCAAGGTGATGTGCCTCAAGGGAATCCCGAATCATCGGGATTCCCTTTTTTTTTCTTGACATCATGTATTTTATTTACTATATTGTTTTTGAGCATTTCCAGGGAACTTTCCTAATTAATCCTTCAAATATGTATTCAAAGTTAGCAAGAGATATTTAGAGCTTGTCAATTTGCTGATGATAATTTAATCAAATAATTCTTACTAAATGTCATTTATCCTATAGGGAGGACTATTAATGGTCAAACTAACTGTATTTTCAGTTATTGCTTCAGTCCTACTTATTGTGCCTGGCACTTATGCCAAAGAAGGGCATATTGAAGCTCATTTAGGAATTGGAACAGAATATACGGTTCCTATTGAAATCTCGGGAATGGTGGATGAATCTGTTCTTCAAGCACGCGGCGTCAGTTCTATTTTCAATAATGGATTCATGATTTCGATTGGGTATGTTGAAAATGGTGTGGTTATGTGGACCAGTGCACCTTCATACATTCCGGAATCATGGCGTTCAGGTTTAAGCAAAAGACATTTTGGTGGGGTTATTACACGAGGTCCTGGTTCACGTGGGGGAGTAGAAGATGTTTATTTTGCACTCATGTGGAATGAGGGAGGAATTTGGGGTTACCCCGTTAATGCTAGTATCTACGACGACTGTGGAATTACCGTCGAACTTGAAGGATGTTCTTTTGAAAGTCTTTTCGATGGTGAAGTCGAATTATTATTTACCGACTTTCATTTTGAATCACTTCTAAATGATGTGATTGCAAATCTTGAATCAACCCTATACATGGTAGTTAAAGCCGACGAACCGAATGTCATAGAAGACTATCTAACAGTCGCGCTGGTTACCGATCAATTACCTCTTGATACAGTCTATGTAAAACTTGATCAGGTTGACAGCTATGAGGCTCGCGGATCGGTGGGTCCCATAAGAACCTTAGGTGAAGAATCACAAGTGCATATTAACGGTTTCGGTACCGTTTATGGGTTTGTTTACAAAGGTGATGACCCACAAAGCGAAGACTGGGTCGAGGCTGGACACTTGCGCATCAATGTGCAAGGGATAACTCCCACCACTGCAAATTCCTTCCTGTCAATCTCACAATTTTTTTGCACTGCCCACTTCCGGGATGATAAGGGCAATTACATCCCATTGACCGGGGTGGAATCCGTTGAATGGTCTTCAGGTGCAAATAATATCCTGAGCGGTTCCTTGTCACCTGAAACTGGCAGTAACGAAACTTTTACTACCTATCCTGATCCTCATAGAAGCATTCCTGACTCGGGGGATGTCCCTTAGCTATTGGATCGAATGCTCAGTTACCAATAAAGGCGAAACCTTTGCCGAAAGAATAGTGTTACAGCAGGATGACCGTGACCGGCAACGACAAGAATACATTGACACTCACAAGGCATCACTTCCTTCCTATGATAGTTTCCGTTGGACTGCGTCACAATACTTCCCAAAATCAAAATTCAGATCCTTTGATTATACTTACTTCTTAATCGATCAAACCTTTTTGGATTCGTTAGACGCCACATACCTGGATTACCGGTCTATACACGACCAACCTTTGGAAATTTACACGCACACCGATGAAAGAGGGAAGGCTTATCTCTCGCCCAATGCGCTCTTCACCTACAAACCAACCGGGGGAATTGGATTGCCTTCGTACTATGAGGACGATGCAGAATCGCCGCATATTTACGGATTGGCAGTCGACCTCCAGGTTGTGGATTACCCTCCCGAAGGATTGATTGACGATTGGGGGGAGATAGCACAGTTATTGACCGATCATGGAATCAACTTCTTCGACACCGGAGATTATTCCTATGTCCACGCCGAGTATCACTTCGACCCACCACCAGAACAAATGATTGAAGTAACTATCACACCCAATCTAGTCGAACCGGGATATGGAAGTGACTTAGTTCCTAATCTTAGCTCTTTCAAGTTTAGAACATGCAGTGTTACTGTAGAAGTTGCAAGTTCATTACAACCCTATTCCGGATTAACCACACTTTGGGTGGAAGAGATACCTTATTCCGGAGGGCATAACCACATTGGGCGTCCTCTAATCAGGTTGCCGGAAATACATCACCTATCGCCAGATAGCCTGACTTCATTAGGGGGAGATTTCACCACTGCTTATCATGATACCTGTAAATACGGCGGAAACTATCGTATTGTTAGTAGCTATGTGTCTGGGTTTCAGTCATATATTGCTAATGATACACTGTCAATCTATGTCCCTGGTTTAGTTGTTTTGCCCGAATCCACTGCTTGGGAATGGACTGGGAATGATACTCTCGAACACACGAATAACCATTATATCTATAGTGGTTGGGAACAGAATTTCAGAGATATCGTAAGTTATTTTTATGAGTTATGTGAAGGTGATACTAATGTACCTTCAAATATACTACTTAAAGTCAACGATATCTCTCTACCCAGAGGTGGATTGTACGACTACAACCTCACTTGGCACCGACCACACCAAGGTCATAGAGCTGGATACAGCGGAGATTTAAGTTTCAATAATTTTAATGTGACGCATCCAGCTCGCGAATATTTGATCCAAGCCTGTAGAGATGAGGGAGGAAGGGATCCGGTGACTGATTACGACGATCATATCCATTGCTACTTTTGCACTGTTGAAGAGAAGAACTGGCCATAACAAAAAATTAGGGAGGAAATATGTTGAAATTTTCAATAATTTACATAATGTTGGTCATGACATTTAGCTCCAATTGCAACGCAACGAGCAAAGAAATAACTTCCAAATCCGTTGACCTTAACAAATCCGATCGATGGGTACAATATGTCAAAAAAGGTGCTGAAATCAGCAATGAAGGGACTAGTTTTGTTGCGATTGTTGATCCCTCTGACCATTCCATACTTGTAACGACCCGTGATGTGTCCGATCGAGAAAATGTATACTACCATTTCATCCCCGGCGATCAGATTACTTTCACTTTTTCAGCAGATACTCAATGGGATAATGAAAAAGAAGCGCTGGTTTATTCATATCAATTACATTCCAGCATCGCGTCGCTGGTGCCCATCTGGGCTTTTAAGATACAATGGATGAATGATTGCCTTGAGATATCGAAACCTGTAGGATGGTTAAGTAGATACGATCATCCTGATAGAAAGTATTCGTGGTCCAAAATTTACAGCGACAAGATTCTAATGCCTGGTGAAACACTTACTGGGGCTGGTCTAGTTAGCAGATGTCCTCCAGCATTGGGAAAGCTTGAAGTGTGGGGTGATGATATTAAACTGGGTGAAAACGGGATCGACGAATTCACCGGAGATATCCTATATGGAGTTGCTGGTCAACATATGATTGTAGAAGATCTAACAATCGTCCCTGGTCCTTGTCCCGAGAAAATTGAACCGGTAGAATGGATTAACAGGATTTCTCTTAGTTTATGGTTGTTGAGCAAACATGGGTATATAGATTCAGAGGCAGTTTATACCATCGACAAAGTGATAAATTATTTAAAGGGCACCCTGGATAAACCCGAAGAACAGACCCTTGAAAAACTAACGGAGCATACCAATTTCACATTGACCAAGCTTGAAGATTTCAAAGATAAAATGCAACCCGAAGCCTGGTCCTACATCACCGAAAATCTTAGATTTGTCTTACGCAACTTAGACATCGTCAAATTCAAGTATTACCCATAATTATTTGGTCAATTAAGTGAGCTTATTTTTCATCTTAATACTAATAGTAGCCACCCTGTTTCTCGATGCCTCTGCCACCGGCAAACCAATTTCAGGCGAATTCCCCAAGGGAAATCGGATAATCAAAGGTAAACAATATATCTACAAAGGGGCTCAACCATTTGATTTAGATCAGGCTGCTACCATAGTAGAAATAGATTCTACCGACAATTCTATTACGCTGTATGCCCCCCTCCTTGGACCACCGGATTCCCTCTACATTCGTTTTATTCCCAGTTGCTTGTTCACGGCGACCTTGTCTGCTGAGGTGATTTGGAATGACCAGACAGAAACTTATCGATATCAATATACCATAATCTCGGATCCTACATCAATTACTCCAATTGGACATTTCGAGATAGAATGGTGGAACGACTACAAACAAATATTTAAGCCGGAAAACTGGACTGCTGGTGCTGTAAAATCGAGGCATGTGAATTACTGGTCATCCATTTTAACTAACAAAATTCACGGTGGTGATACCTTATCCGGAATAGGTTACGAAACTAATGGTCCTCCTGTTTTAACCGAATTCGAATTATGGGGCGAAATGAATACCTTGGAACGACGAGGTGATGATGAGATGTTTGGTTCCATTTATAGCGGAATTTCCGGTAAATATCGTGGTACCAAAGGATACACAATCGCTGCCTGGGTCTGTCCTGAATCCATTGAGCCTGTAGAATGGTTCGGCAAGTTATGTTTCAAAAAGCAGATGTTGGTAAGTGCCGGTTTCTTAGAGCAAGAAACCGAAAGAGCGCTTCAACCCATATTATTTGCTTTGTACAGAAAATTCCAACTTAAAGAAAACCATTCCTTGGATATACTTGAACA
>CBDVBD010000024.1:0-29150 GCA_965372135.1 uncultured bacterium
GCGCAGGTGCTTGATCTAACGGAATTGAATGAAGCGCAGCGGGAGGCGGTGGAGACGCTGTCGGGACCGGTGCTGGTGTTGGCGGGGGCTGGATCGGGAAAGACCAGAGTGCTCATCACCCGGATTGCGGTGCTGATCGATCGGGGAACGGTGCAACCGGAACAGTTGTTGGTGTTGACATTTACCAATAAGGCGGCGAAGGAGTTACGTGAGCGGCTGACCGCGATGATTGGTCCCTTAGCTGCCCGGGTGCGAGCGGGGACTTTTCATTCCACCTTCGCCAGGCTGCTCCGACGGGATATTGAGGGGTTGGGCTACCGGTCGAATTTCGTGATTTACGATACCGACGATTCTAAGCGCCTGGTCAAATCGATATTGGAAGATCGGCTGGAGTCCAAAGAGAAGTTTCCGCCTGCCAGGATTCACAGCCTGATTAGCAGAGCCAAGAATTCTGCCGAACCACCCCAGGATTATCTGGATGGATTGGGCAGCACCAACGCCAAAATGGCATCGCAAATTTATCCGGACTACCAGAAGCGGTTGAAAACCAATAATGCCTTGGATTTCGATGATTTGCTGCTGGTACCGAAGGAATTGTTCGACCGATTCCCCAAGCTGCTGGAGACTTACCGGAATCGATTCCCTTATCTGTTGGTGGACGAATATCAGGACACCAACCGCGCCCAGTATGAACTGGTAAAGGCGCTGGCGTCCCGGGATCGGAATATCTGCGTGGTGGGGGATGATGATCAATCCATCTACGGGTGGCGGGGAGCTGACCTGCGTAATATCCTGGAATTTGAGCAGGATTTCCCCGATGCCAAGGTGATTCGATTGGAGGAGAATTACCGCTCCACGCCGCAGATATTGGATTTGTCCTGGCATGTAATCCGGCAGAATGTGGATCGGAAAGATAAAAAACTATGGACCCGGAAGCCGGATGGGGAAAAGATTCAGATGATGCATGCCATGGATGAGAATGACGAGGCGCACCGCATCATAGAGGAGATCGACCGGCTGGCGATTCATGAGCGCCGTCCCTATGGGCATTTCGCAGTGTTGTACCGGATTAACGCGCAATCCCGGGTATTGGAGGATGATCTCCGGAGGCACGGGACCCCTTACGAATTGGTTGGGGGAGTCCGATTCTATGAACGCCGGGAGGTCAAGGACCTGCTGGCGTATATGCGGGTATTGGATAACCCGGATGACGACGTTGGCTTGCTTAGGATTATCAACGTGCCAAGGAGGGGAATTGGGGATACCACGGTTCGAGCGTTAGTGGAACACGCGAGTAAACGGAAAAAATCGATTCGGAGCGCGTTAAAGGATATCGAGGATATTGAGAATTTGAAAAAGGCTGCAAAATCCAGGTTGTCAATATTTCACGATTTGATATGCGATCTGGAAAGCGATGCAGCGACTCAGAAGCTATCGATGCTGGCTCGGCGGGTGATGTTAAAATCGGGATTGCGAAAGGCATTGGAGGATGAAGGCACCGAAGATGCCCGCAATCGGCTGGATAACATGTTGGAATTCCGGTTCGGACTGGAGGAAATGGAGGAAGAACGTCCCGATTTGACGTTGCGGGATTTTCTGCAGGAAGTTACCTTAATGACCGATGTGGATGAATGGCAGCAGGAGTCCGGGCAGGTGACGTTGATGACGCTGCATGCCGCCAAGGGATTGGAATTTCCGGTGGTGTTCGTGACTGGATTGGAGGATGGGTTGCTGCCCTTGACTGGTCGGGATGACCGGAAAACGGATATGGAGGAGGAACGCCGGCTGCTGTACGTGGGGATGACCAGAGCCCAGGATCGGCTGTATTTATCTCATGCTAACCATCGCAGGTTGTTCGGAATTGGCGGATTCCAGACCCCGTCGCCGTTCTTGGATGATATCCCCGAAGAGCTGGTGGAGGGCGACGAGCTGCCCAGGATGCCCGGGCAATTCCAATCATTTTTCCGGGAACCCGAACGCACCCGTCCGAAAGTAATCTCCCGAAAGAAATCCCGCGCACCTGACAGTCTCAAGACTCGGTATCAAATCGGCGACCGGATACAACACCGGGATTTCGGGGAAGGCACGGTGTTATCCAAAAGCGGCACCGCCAGCGACCTAAAAATTCGTGTATCGTTCGATAATGGAGGGATTAAAACCTTGTTAGTACGCTTAGCCCCGATTAAAAAGGTTGGATGATATTTTGGAGTGCGCAAGCTTGCTTGCGCTTTCGAAACGGGAAGCTTGCTTCCCTTAACCAAGACGAAATCGAACTTCCGACGAAGGCGCCACAAACCAAGGTGCAATAATGAATACCAAAATAGGATTAAGACGTGCTGTTATTTACTTAGCATTAGTGGCAATGGTGGTACTAATCCCCCTACAACTATTCGCGCAAGGTACTTCAAAGGACGACCAGTTTCCCCAGCGGCATCGGGAATTTTTCTTCATCTACCGCCTGTATCAGGATGGATTGTACGATTTGGCGGCGGAGGAATTCCTGGAATTTGCCCGGCAAAATCCCGGACATGACAACAGCGGGGAAGCGTTTTTCTTGGCAGGAGAATCGCTGTTCAAGCTGGGAGAATACGATCAAGCCCGAACCGCTTACTTACGCTGTGCCATTGAGTATCCCCTGGACAGCCGGGCTGTAACGGCGATGGCGCAGGTGGGTGCCTGCTGGGACGCATTGGGGAATCCCTATAAAGCAGCGGACGCTTATTACCGCGTCTATATGGAAGCCCCCCTCAGTGGTCAAGCGCCGGAAATGTTGTATCTGGCGGGGAAATCCTATCTAAAAGCCGATTCGCTTGGGTTAGCCCGTGATATGTTTGAGACCATTTTGGATCAATTTCCTGAATACACCAAAACCGCTGATGTCACATTATCGCTGGCTGAGATTGCGGTGCGCATGGGGTCCCGTGAAGGAGCCACCAACATTTTATCGACCCTGTTAACGTCAGCTACTGCGGATTCGGTGAAGGAAAGGGTGTTGTGGCAATGGTTCAAGATGGAGCATGAGAGTGACGACCGGGTGGCGGCGATGGATATTGGGGAACGTTTCCGAGCTGAATTTCCCCGGTCGGCGCACATCCCCACGTTGCACCGGTGGTTGGGGAAAATGGCGTTGACCGCGGATGATGCAGCGGATGCGGAGGTGCGATTTACCGAAGTATTGAAAGCGGATGGTGCCGATACCGAAGCTAAGCGGCTGCGCGCGTTTGCCCGGTGGCAGATGGGTGATTGGGAAGGGTGTTCTGAGGATTTGGAAGGGGATACCGATGTCGCTGCTCAGCTTCTGATGGGAATAGGGCTGATGCAGCAAGGGGATAATGAACAAGCACGTAACGCTTTAATAGGATGTTTAGAACATGATTGGGGTGGCGCCTATGGATTGAAAGCTTTGGAACAATTGAGCGAAATGGGTGTTACGCTGACGACCGATGAGTGTTACCGTATTCCGAAAATTGATGAATTGCCCGATACCTTTGATCGCGGACTTTGGCTGAAATATTGGATTCAAATTGTACCAGTCGAAAAAGTCTTCTTGCAATGGGATGCGATTGATAATCTGATTGAGGATCGTAACAGCCCTTACGGTGATGATCTTTTACATATTCGAGGACTATGGTACCTCAGACGAGGTGATTGGGAGGCTGCAAGAGAAGATTTTCTCCTCATGAGCATTAGATTTCGCTCCAGTGAATGGGCGATGAATGCAAGTTATCTACCAGGACCTTTAAATTACGTTGGTACTCCAAGTGAGGATAGGTTTGAAAAGTTAGCCGATTTACTTGCTCGGCAATCCATGAATCCCTATCAAGTGTCATCAATAAATATCGCTTGGTTATATTTTGAAGAGTTTAAAAACTACGATAAAGCGAAGGTATGGTTTAAACGGTCGTTGTCCTCCCAAGAAGAAAAAAGTAAGGAAGCTAATTTTGGAATCACGCTGTGCGAACTATTTCAACAAAGACTGGATTGGTGGAAAAGAGGTAAAGGATCTGCGACTGAAGCTGTTAGCCTAATTAACGATGGTTTAGAGAAACTTCAGGAAATGAACTTAGATACACGTTTACGAGTGCTTAGAGCATCGTTGATTCGTATGTATAAGGTGGAATTTATTAGTGGAGATATTCCCTTGGATCCGGTTATCAAGTGGATGGTAACGCCTGATGACAGTAGTTTAACGACTCCCATATTTCCGGCATTTCTTCCGTTGTTAGTTCAGTATCATATGAACTGGATTTCCACTGACATAGCTGATACATCAGACGCCCATCTGCAGGCTGCGTTATCGTTATTAGAAAAACCAGCCAGTATGAGTCCTGATACACAATTATCCCGTTGGTATAAATGGCAGTCGATTCAATTGCAGTCTGAAGATTTCACCAAAACTCAAGTGTTAGAAACCTTAAAGGAACTATCTCGGGAACCCGGAGCGTACCAGATGGAGGCGGTGCTGGAACTGGTGGATCATTTGGGAACACCCAGTGAAAGGATTCCCTGGTTGGTCTTGGCGAAGGAAAGAGTACCCTATCACAAGGACTACCGCCGGATTTGCTTAGCGTTAGGGAATCAATACTTTCTGGAGGGCAGATACCAGGATGCCTTGGCGGTGTTCACCGATATATCTGATGCGGAAGCCGTGCAAGCGGACCCCTATCTGCGGTTCTCCTTGACCGATGATGATTTGGAATACAAGATAGGTGCGGTGTATCGTGCCATGGGACAGCACGAACAGGCGTTGGTGCATTTCCGGCGCTATCTACGGTGGCATCGATACGGACCCACCGCGGAAGCGGCGTTGTATGCGCTGGGACGCACCAATGAAGACATGGGTTATCCCAATCGAGCCTTGGATTATTACCGCCATCTACACCGGTTCTTTAGCGGCAGCGATAATGACCGGCTGGGGTTGATCCGGCAGGGGGAAATCCTTTGGGAGATGGAGGATTATGATGATGCGGCAGCGGCGTATCGGGAACTGACCAGCCAACTGCCCACCGCGGACGATGTGGTACACTGGGAACATCGGCGGATTATCTGTCTCTACCGGTCAGCAGAAATAACTAATGCCGATGCCGCAAAAAGCCAGTTTGGCAAAGACCACAAGAGCGCCCCTGATTTCGCCCTGTTGGATGCGGAATTGGATTTGGAAACCGCCAAAGCGATGGCAAAGGTGAATCGGAAAAAGGATGCCAGGAAAATATTTGATCGGCTGTCGAAGCGGCAGGATGATAATTGGATCGGAGCCCGCGCCGGTTTCGAATTGGGTAAATTGGATTTGACCGGGGATGATCCGGAAGGCGGATTGGATGTACTGACTCAACTCCCCACCAAATTTCCCGGCGATCCGGTGCTGCCGGAGGTTTTCGTGACGTTGGGCGTGTTCTACTACCAGGCGCAGCAGATGGAGAATGCGCTGCAGGCGTTTCAGAATGCGTTGGCGGCGGTGGAAGGGGAACCGCCGATTCTACGGGATGTTTTGAACAATCTGGTGGTGGTGTATCGGGATCTATCGTTGTGGGAGGCGGCGTTGGCGGCATTGCAGCGGTCGATTAGTCTGTACCCCGATGAGGACACCGTGGCCAGGCGGTTGGAACAGGGGCAGTTTTTGATGCGGGTTGGGGAACAGGACAGAGCGGTTGAGGTGCTCAGGAAACAAATTCATCGTGCTCGTGGGGATGAATTAGCGGCGGTGCAGTTTTATATCGGGGAAGCCTATTTTCAGAAGGGGTTGTACGGCAAGGCGGCGGCGGAATTCATGAAGGTGAAGTATCTGGAGGTTTCGTCCAAATTGGACTGGGTGGTGACCGCGATTTACAATGCCGGTCAGTCTTACGAGCGAATGGGTAAACCGGAAAAAGCCATTGAGCTATACGAGGATATTATCCGCCGTGAAGGCACCGGTAGCCCCTACGGTCGCGGCGCCCAAGCCCGCATCGACGAACTGGAGCAGCGGGAGAATTTGTTGAAAGATTCTCCATAATGAATTTTTTACTTGATTTCGGGTGGTTTTTTGATTTAATTATATATTGGCGTAGAGTTGATCCTGGGAAGCTGCCACAATCAAGAATCATGTGACAAGAGGCATAGATGACTGAAGATAACAAATTGAAAGATTATCTTTTTAAAGAAGTTGAGATTATCCAAAATATCATCGATCGGATGGCCCGTAATTCCTTTTTGATTAAAGGTTGGTCCATTACACTAATTTTGGTAGCTTTGTTGCTCAGGGGAACACAATTCCAAGTTTTCTTGGCATTCATTCCTTTATTTGTCTTTTGGTATTTAGATGCCTATTTTCTCTGGCAAGAACGACTATACAGAAAATTGTACCTGTGGGTAATAGAGAACAGAGTTAGAACCGATGAATTTCTATTCGATATGAATGCCTATCGCTTTAAAGACGAGGTTCAGTCAAAGATTAGGATCATGTTTTCGGTAACTTTAGGTTGGTTTTACGGATCAATTGGTGTGTTCATAGCAATATACATTATTTTTCTTTTCATAATCAAGAAAGAGGGGTGCTAAGATGGCAAGAAGAGTATTTTTCAGCTTCCATTATGAAAGGGATGTGTGGAGAGCCAGTCAGGTTCGATATAGTTGGGTAACCAAACCAGATAGGGAAGCGGCGGGATTCTGGGATGCCGCCAAGTGGGAAGAGGTAAAAAAGAAGGGGAGAAGAGAGATCGAACGCTGGATAGATAAGCAATTAATAGGAACATCGGTTACCGTCGTGCTAATAGGTACTAAAACTAATGACAGAGAGTATGTAGATTATGAGATAAAACAGAGCTACAGTAGAGGAAATGGGATTTTGGGCATATATGTTCACAACTTAAAAAACAAAGACCGAGAGACTGACCAAAAGGGTGAAAACCCATTGGACTATTTCTACGCCAAAATAGGTGGAGAAGATAGATGCTTTTCTGAGATCTATTTAACCTATGAATGGGTAAAAGACAATGGTTATAATAATCTTGCAAAATGGATTGAGAGAGCGGCTCGAAAAGCAGGAAGATAGCGTGCAAAGGAAGAAATGGCGACGTACATCCAATAATAAGAAACGAGCAATTGGTTTTTCTGGCGTACCCGGATATTTCAATTCACTATCTACTATTGCTGTCCTCTGAACGTCTAAAGTAAGATCAAAATTAAGGAGAGTGCCAATGGAAGATTCAAGACTACTTAAGGAGTTTTTGGAGCACTACAAGAAATACGTTACCAGTGTTCTACAACCCACGCGAGTTGAACTCAAATGCCTATTGAAACAATGGAAACACCCAGATTATTGGGGCAAGTATACTAAGCAAAGTCGCCTTCCTAATCCATCTCCGATCCAAAGAGTGCTAACCCGGATTAAAAGGCCCGAAAGCGTTGTTGACAAGATCGCGCGAAGACCCGGTGACTACCCTAAAGGACTATCTCCAGAGAGTTTCCCTCGAATACATGATGCGATTGGGGCTAGAGCAATTGTCTATTTTATGTCCCATCTACCTCTGGTTGATCTTGAATTGCGGAACATGGAAGAAATAGAGATATCTGATGATTATCCTCCAGTCGCTTACCTGGGTGAGAACTATACGAGGCGCCTTAGCCTTACACATCTTAAACGTTTAGAAAAGGAGAGCGGTTATACCTCAATTCATTATATCATTCGTCTGAGAAAAAGTGAAGTTCCTTACAAGGATAGGCCGTGGGTTGAGTTGCAGGTACGGACTTTAGCGGAGGATGTCTGGGGGGAGATTGAACATGTCCTCGGATACAAACCAGATAAAAGGACATTTTTTGCAGTGAAAAGACAGTTTCAAATTTTGAGCAAACAACTTGGCACTATTGATGAGCATTTCAATTTCCTTTATGAGGAGCTATTGCGTTTTCAAGAGGAGGTTGAGTTTGGCGATTCAGATCCTCTAAATGCTGAAAATCTACCACCAGTGCTAGCAGAACTTGGATTAGGTTGTGCGCAGCGTGAAATAGACGGTATATTAAAGCTGTTGTTTAGCCGGGGGATTGGGACTGTTGGAGATTTGCGTAGAATTGCAACACCGAAGCGGATTGATCTAATTCGCAATACATATCGCATAGAAAAAGGCCGCGCACCAATAAACTTCGAGGTTGCTGCAAATCTTGCAACGATGGGGGATGTTGTTGAAGACGAAAAAGCAAGAGAGCTAATAAAAGCGCAGATTGCATATTTGGATGCATGGGATATTCTCAAAATGGGATTCGTGTAGCTATGGGAATCAAGGGACATATTATTCGTGTAAAACCCTTTGTTTGAGACAAATATTACAGGTAAGTGACTGACATTGAGACTAGCATATGAGAAACATTGAAAAATATGTGACGGATGAGGAATATCAACATTATTTCTCGAAGTTTAATGGGCTTAGGGGACAGGTTGTTTGGGAATTGGGGATAGAGTAAGAAAGTGAGCAATCCGCCAATAGGCGGACAGGGTTGGCAAGTTGTTGTCGGATTTTAAAGAAATCCGAATTATCCCGAAGGGTCGGAACTGTCGAGTGTGGAGACTAGACAGCGCCTGATGTAGATGACAGGAGAGATTGAGGAATTTATAATTATCCAAAATATTATCACATCGCCTTTTCCTATCGGGATATTGCCAAAGAAGTGGATGTGTTCGAAGAATGCATTCGCAGATTTGCCAAAACTCCCGCGAAGCGGATGCTGGAATTGTGCTGCGGTCCAGCGCCGCATATGGTGGAATTGGTGAAACGGGGGTATCAGTATGCGGGTTTGAATATCAATCCCAATATGGTGGAATATGCCAAAAATCTGGCGGAAGAATTAGATTCCCGCCTATGTGGGAATGACAGTGGGCAATGATATGCCGAAATACGACCGAGACCGGGTAGCGTTAGAATTTGACGAGATGGTGAGAACCGGCAAGGATGTGGGGGATTGGTATCCGGACACCGATGGGGATATTCCGCAGAAAGTGAGTGAAAAGGCGTTTCAACGGCTGGAACTGACCGATGCTGATGTGCTGCTGGATGCGGGATGCGGAACCGGGAAATATGCCATTAAAGCTGCTAAGATTTGCCATCAGGTAATCGGAATCGATGTCAGCAGGGAAAGCCTGAAGGTGGCTCAAAAGACTGCCACTGACAGTAATATTAAAAATGCGATTTTTGCTTACGGCGCGTTGGAAGAGCCGGAAGCGGAACTTAAACTTATAACGTTAGGTATAACCAAAATCTTCGCCAATTATGCACTGCATCATTTACCGGACGAGATGAAGAAAGACGCGCTTAAAGGGCTTCGGGATTTGTTAAAGAGACCGGGGTGTATCGTGATTGGCGATATCATGTTTTTCGATGATCCCGAGAAGCATCGGGACAAGTTCGATGAGGCGTTTTACGATGATGGGGACACCGATTTTCCAACTTATGCAGGATTTTTGGCTAACTGCTTTGGTCAATTGGGCGGGCAAGTGAGCGTGGAACAGGTACATCCCTTAGTGGGAGTAGTGGAGGTGGATTTTGACTAGAGTTAGCAAATTGACAAGTAAGCTTGTGAGCCTGTTTGCATCGAGTTGTAAAAAACCTAACCAAAAAACCCGAATCCCGCTCTGAATGGCAAACTATCGAGTGTGGGATGAGAGAAAACTGGATTGACCAACACAATTACTCTTATCGGCATTAACCTATGACATTAATTCGTGGCAATAATGTCCTTCTTATATTGATAGTGATAATATGTGGGATTTTCACTGTGCTCCGGTTGGTGAATGTGGACGCGGATTTTCCCAGTGGGATCACTTGGTCGGGAGCATTGTATACCGATGAAGGATGGTATGCAAATAATGCCATAGCCCATTTACTGACCGGCGATTGGTACATAGAGGGCGGATTCAATAATGCCATCAATGTTCCGGTATTGCCCCTCTGCCAATATCTCTCGTTTCTATTATTGGGAATCAACCTGTTCGCTGCTCGAGTCACCATTATTGTTTTCTTCATATTATTGGAAATTGTGCTGTTTCTATTAGTGAGGAAATGGGAAAGTACCCGGTGCGCCCTGTTGGTAATCTTATTGTTATCAATTAATTATGTTATGTTTGCCTACAGCCGTATGGCGTTGGTGGAAATCCCGATGTTGTTCTTTGCCGTAGCAAGCATCTTCTTAACTTCAATAAAATCAGAACGTTATGGTACTGTGTTCACTGTGCTTTCGTCGTTAGCATTATTTGTCGCTTTGCTTACAAAGCCTACCGCAGTATTTGGGGTACCGGTTATTCTTTATCTGCTGTGGTGAAATAGTAAAGACACCAAAGGGCGTATAATACATTTAGGGATTTTCACGATACTACTGGGGATCTGTTATTTCGGGTATCGACAGGGAATGACACATCTGTACCCGATTGATTATCAATACTATAATGCGAATGAAGGTTCCAGGTTGAACTTTGATGTGTGGGCATTTATTCAGGTTTTTTTCAGTACATTTCGATCAGTGAAACTGATAGATATTGTCTTGTATCCGTTGTCATTCGTTTGTTTTGTCGGCATGTTGTTAATCCGGGAACCGGGTAGGAAAACATTGCTGTGGGTGTGTGTGATTTGGGGTGGTATCTATCTGATTCTTTTAGGATTGTACGGATACCTCCCCTCACGTTACTTCTTAACATTAATCATCCCGATCGTTGTACTGGTTGCCATTACCTGGAATTTCCTATGGGAAAACTATCGGAAGTCGTGGGTGACGATATTATGTACAGTAGCAATCGTTATCTCTTGTTTAATCAATATTTATAAAATCTCTGGATTTATCAGTTCACCCAGGTTTTCGTTTCGTGATATGGCGGCGGATGTGGGACGACAGTTGGAGAATATAGATGACGGTAAAGGCGTGTTGATGGGACATTTTGCCAATACGGTTGGGATAGCAACCGGGAGATTCACAGTCAACGATTTTTCCGGTACCAGGGATCTTTCGTTCAGAATCGAACGTTATAGACCGAATGGTTATATCTGCTTAGGTGAGATGGATCCGAAAATTGAGGAAGTATTGTCCAGCTATTATACGGTTGAATATTTGAAGACGTACGATGTTTTTGATAATTATTATAGGGGGAACCGAGTGAGGTTCCATCGATTATACGAAAAATAAGTTTTGCTTTCTAACAATTCATAGTGTATATTAAAAAGCTATGACATTAGGGAGGAAATCTGATTAATTCCTTGATGCAAGAGGTGATCCGTGAACGGGTACGGGTTGCGCTGGAAGAAGACTTGGGTCCCTACGGCGATATCACCGCAGACGCCATCCAGCCGGTATCCGTAACCTCCACCGGGCAAATCATCAGCAAAGGTGACGGCGTGCTGTGTGGGATTGATGTAGTAAAGGAAGTATTTCGCCAGGTGGATGATGATGTTCAATTTCCCGCAGGTTTGGATGATGGAGCGGAAATTACAAACGGTACAGTGGTTTTAGAGGTCGTGAGTAAGGCTGGTTCGTTGCTCAAAGGGGAAAGAACCGCGTTGAATTTTCTGGCACGGTTAACCGGGGTAGCATCGTTTACCAACCGGGCTGTTCGAGCCGTTGAAGGAACCGGTGTAGAGATATTGGATACTCGGAAGACTACGCCGGGATTTCGGCTGTTGGAAAAGTACGCGGTTAGGGTGGGCGGGGGGGAAAATCACCGGTGGGGGCTTTTCGACCAGTTCCTGATCAAAGAGAACCATATAAAGGCGGCTGGGGGAATCAGAAATGCAGTATCTTCGGCACGGGAACATTTGGAAAAAATCCTGGAAACAATGACCTGGATTCCGGAATCGGCGCATGCCAAGGCTTTGGGGCAGCCGGTGGTAGTGGAAGTGGAAGTGCGAAATTTACAGGAAGTGCAGGCTGCGTTGGACGCGGGGGTAGATTGCATGTTGCTGGACAACATGTCACCGGAGGAAATTCGGGATGCGGTCGCCTTGAACGGCGGAAGGGCAAGACTGGAGATCAGTGGCGGAGTCACGTTGGATACTCTTCCAAACTTGGCACGATTGGGTGTGGATGCGATTTCCATGGGGTCGTTGACGCATTCTGCTCCAGCGCACGATTTTTCGCTTCTGCTGAGATGATATTTATCCTGCCGTCGTGGGATTTTTCCTATAATGATAAACCTCAGATTTCTATAATAGAAAGATTTTCTTTTCATATTTATCCGGATTGGAGTCTCGGTGGGTTCCCTTTCCGGACAGGAGTAGATATGAAACACAAATTGCTGTTCGCTGATGACGAAAAAAATCTCCGCATTCTGTACCAAACCGAATTCACATCGGAGGGGTATGATGTGGATGTGGCGGAAGATGCCGACCAGGTGTTGGAAAAAGTGGAGGACAACAGTTTCGATCTGATTGTGCTGGACATCATGATGCCGGGCATGAACGGGATCGAGGTGATGGAAAAGATTTTGAGCAAGAACAAGAAGCAGCTGGTGATCCTGAACACGGCATATTCGGTGTACAAGGACAATTTTATGACCTGGGCTGCCGATGCTTATATCATTAAATCGGCTGATTTAACGGAACTAAAGGACAAGGTGAAGGAACTGTTGGGGCAGGTTGCGGCTTCATGACATCCACACAGACACTAATCATGGCGGGGGGCAGAGGGGAACGGCTGTATCCGTTGACCAGGGATCGAGCCAAACCTGCGGTGAGGTTTGGAGGTATTTACCGAATTATTGATTTTACCCTGTCGAACTGTTTGAATTCCGGGATTCGGCAGATTTATTTATTGACACAATACAATTCCGTGTCGTTGGAACGGCATCTGAAAATGGGGTGGAATATTTTCCGCCATGACCTTGGGGAATTTATCGAATCGGTGCCGCCGCAGTACCGAACCGAGAGCCGGTGGTATGCCGGTACCGCTGATTCTATATTTCAAAATATCAACCTGTTGGAGGAAGAGAAACCGGAGCGTGTCCTGATTCTGTCTGGGGATCATATCTACAAAATGGATTACCGGGACATGATCGAGTTTCACGTGAAGACCGGTGCGGAAGTGACGGTAGGAGCCGCAGAAATCCCCCGGCGTCAGGCATCATTGATGGGAGTGTTAGCGACCGACTCATCATACCGGATCAAAGAGTTCTTAGAGAAACCGTCCGATCCCCCTGCCGTGCCCGGTAACAACAAGGTATCGTTAGTTTCCATGGGTGTATATATATTCAATACCGCAAAGTTAGTGCGGGAGTTGATTCGGGATTCCAAAAAAGACTGTCAGCACGATTTTGGAAGGGATATCCTGCCCAGCATGGTTTCCAGGAAGGAGAAGGTCTTTGCCTATCCTTTTCAAGATAGAAACCAGAAAAAGGCAAAGTATTGGCGGGATATCGGCAGCTTGGATTCCTACTGGGAAGCGAATATGGACCTGGTGGACGTAAATCCTGAATTCAATTTATACGATGACACGTGGCTGGTGCGAACTTACCAAGGGCAGTTTCCACCTGCCAAAACGGTGTTCGCCAATGAGGAAGAAGGCAGGATGGGGCAGATGCTGGATTCGCTTGTTGCCGGCGGCTGTATTATCAGCGGGGGGCGGGTGGAACAGTCGATATTTGCTCCCGAGGTTCGTGTGAATTCCTTCGCGCAGGTAGAGGAAAGTATCTTGATGGAGCGGGTGGACGTGGGGCGGCATGCCAAAATTCGACGGGCGATTATCGACAAAGATGTTAAAATCCCGCCCGGCTTTCAGATTGGTTACCATCCGGAAGAAGATGCCAAACGGTTTTCGATAACTCCAGGGGGAATTGTAGTGATCCCTGCAGGAATGATTTTAGACGCCCCCAAGAAATGATCGGTGTGTTTCGATGCTCCATATGACGTTTTTATGGCATTTTCATCAACCCAATTACTGGGATCCCATCAGAAAAATCGAAGCCATGCCCTGGGCGCGGCTGCACAGCATCAAGGGATATTCGGACATGGCATCCATACTGGAGTCGCATCCTGATATCAAAGTGACGGTGAATTTAGTTCCCTCATTACTCGATCGATGGGCGGAACTAAAGGAGCAACCATTTCGGGACGAGGGGTACCGGTTCGCATCTATCCCGGCAGAGGAACTTGAGCCTCAGGACAAGGAGTATTTGCTTACCCGGTGCTTTCAAGCCAACTGGGAAACCATGATACAGCCGAACCCGCGGTATCATCAATTACTGGTGAAACGGGGACAACGGTTGACCCCGGACCGGTTGGCAACTGCTGTCAAAGATTTCACGGTTGCAGAGCTCCGCGATTTGCAGGTGTGGTTTGATTTGAGTTGGTTCGGATTTTCCGCTTGCCAACGGTTTGAGGAAATCCGGGAACTGCGACAGCGGGATCGTCATTTCAGTGAAGATGACAAGCAGGCGATCTGGGATCTGCAACGGAAATTGATAGCCGAACTGATCCCTAAGTACCGGTCGTTGTGGGAACAGAAGCGCATCGAGATTTCTACCTCCCCTTACTATCATCCGATTCTGCCCCTGTTGGTTGACAGTGATTGTGCTAAGGATGGTCTGCCCAATGAACCGATGCCGTCGGAACATTTCCGTGCACCGGAAGATGCTGAGATGCAGTTGGAGCGGGCTGCTAAGCGGGTTGAGGAATTAATGGGCAGGACACCGGTGGGATTGTGGCCGTCGGAAGGAAGTGTCTCAACCGAAGCTCTGCAACTGGCGTCGGAAACCGGGTTTCAGTGGACGGCATCCGATGAAGCGGTGCTGTTCAAGACCTTACGGTGCAAACGTAGTACCTCTAAGTTATATCAGCCATACCGGCTGGATGTTGACCCGCCCCTGTCGATGATATTTCGGGATCACGGGTTATCGGACGCCATTGGATTTCGGTATTCACGAATGCCGGCAAAGCGAGCGGTACGTGAGTTTATGGGGCATTTGACGCGGATTGAACGGGAGTTTCGAGGGAATGACGAGCCTTTAGTCTCAGTGATTTTGGATGGGGAAAATCCCTGGGAATATTTCCTTGACGGTGGTAAGGAGTTCTTAGACCTGTTGTACAGCGAGTTGGCGGCAAATCCGTCGATTACCGCGGTGACACCACAGGAATATTTGGCAGAGCATCCACCTCAACAGCGGCTGAAATCCATTTTCCCGGGATCCTGGATAAACGGAAACTTTCAAGTGTGGATTGGGGATCAGGAATCCAATCTGGGATGGGATTTATTGGCAAAAGCCCGTCAGGAATTGGTGAATGCGGAAGGGGACAATGACGACGGATCGCAACGCTATCCCCAAGCTTGGGAGGCGTTGTACCGAGCGGAAGGCAGCGACTGGTTCTGGTGGTTTGGCGACATCCACAGTTCGGAAAATGATGCCGAGTTCGACCGGTTATTTCGCAATAATTTGAGGGAGATTTACCAGATGCTGAGTAAAGAAGTTCCGACGGATTTAGATCATCCCATTGTAAAAACACCGTTTTTGGAGCGGCGAATACAACCTGCGTTTGCCATGACGCCGGTTTTGGATGGGAAGGTGACGTCGTATTACGAGTGGCTCGGAGCCTGTAAATTCGATGTTGAATTTTCTGGTGGGACTATGAACCTGCCCAATGCCAGAACCCAAAAGATATTCTATGGATTTAATGATGGTACCCTGCACTTCAGGGTCGATTTCCGGCAAGATGGCGAGCCAAACCTTCCTACCATACAGTTCCAATTCAACCTCGATCCTAAGGTACAGTTGGTGATCGGGAATCAGTCAAACGGAAAATGTCAGGTTAAAATCAAGTCTTCCAGCGGAGACTGGAGAGTGAAAAACACCTGCGGTCAGTTTGTGTGGGATGACATTTTAGAAATCCAGGTTCCGTTCGATTGCATCGGCGTGAGTCTTGGGCAGGAGTTGGCGTTCTATTTACAGGTGCTTAAACAGGGCAATGTAGTTGAACGATGGCCAATAGACGGGGTTATACAATTTCACCTACCCACGATGGAGGAAATTGCTGCTTGCTGGAGTGTGTAATTGCAGTAAGGTAACTATAAGAAAATAAGAAAGTAACATCGATGAGTAATCATAAATCATTGGGAAGTTTTACCTTCGTATTTCATTCACATCTGCCCTATGTGTTATCCCATGGGCGCTGGCCGCACGGCACCGATTGGTTGTCGGAAGCGGCTGCGGAATCGTATATTCCGTTGTTGGATGTGTTTAATCAGTTGATCGGCGAAGGGATATCGCCCAAAGTGACGGTCGGACTGACGCCGGTACTGTGTGAGCAGCTTTCCGATCATTCTTTTCGGGATGAGTTTCGGGAGTATTTAAAGCAGAAAGAGGAGACGGCGGAACTCAATCGTCAGGAATTCCGTGATCAGAATGATACCTGGATGGAGGGTCTGGCGGATCAATGGGTGAGGTTCTATTCCTCGATCCAGGATCATTTCGAGCACGATTATCATACCGATTTGGTGGGAGCTTTTCGGGCGTTGCAGGATGAAGGGCATATCGAAATTATCACCAGCGCCGCCACCCACGGGTATTTGCCCTTGCTGTCCAACGACGCATGTGTTCGGGCGCAAATTCAAATCGGTGTGGATACCTATCGGAGATATTTTGAGCGGGATCCGGTTGGGATATGGATGCCGGAATGTGCGTATCGTCCGGGTTACGACTGGGTGTCACCTCTGGATGACAGCAATCAGGCGATCTCGCGGAAAGGGGTAGAGCAGTTCCTGTCCGACGCCGGAATCCGCTATACCATTATCGATTCCCATTTGTTAAAAGGGGGAAAGGCAATCGGGGTGTATTTAGTTAGGTTCGAGGGACTCAGGAAACTGTGGGAGCAGTACGAAAAGCAGGTGGGAGTGGAGCCGGAAAACTTGGAACGATCGCCGACCGATGTACATTGGATCGGGACTTCCACCCCTCAACAGACACCGGTAGCAGTTTTTGCCCGTGACCCTCAAACTGGTTTGCAGGTGTGGTCCGGGGAACATGGATACCCCGGCGACGGAAATTACTTGGATTTCCACAAAAAGAAATTCCCCGGCGGGCACCGGTATTGGAAAGTGACCAGCGCCAAGGCTGATTTGGGGGATAAACAAGCCTATGATCCTGACGTAGTGGAAGCCCGGATGCAGGAGAATGCCCGCCATTTCAAGGATGTGGTGAAAAAAGTCTTACGTGACAATAAAAATAGTCAAACACCGCTGCCGGTGGTCTGTGCGCCTTATGATACCGAGTTGTTTGGGCATTGGTGGTTCGAGGGTCCCCGGTGGGTATATTATGTGTTAAAGGAAGTGCATGCCGATCCTGAAATTGAAGCCAGAACCGGATTGGAACACTTAGAGACTGTGAAGGCTGCACCGGTGGTGTCTTTGCCGGAGGGGTCCTGGGGTGAAGGAGGATTCCACTATATCTGGCTGAACGATAAGAACCGTTGGACCTGGTCTTATGTGTATGAAGCGGAACGAAAGATGGTCGCTGCTGTGGACCGTTGGGGACATAAAATGGATAACAATATCCAGCGGTTATTGCGCCAGATGGGACGGGAATTGTTGTTGATGGAAAGCTCCGATTGGCAGTTTCTTATCAGCACACTGTCAGCCGCGGATTATGCCGAAACCCGGTTACTGGGACATGCACATGCCTTTGATCGGCTGCATGACTTTTTGGAAAGGGTAACAACCGGCGATTCCTTGTCCCATGATGAGTGGTCTGTGGTGGAAGAATTAGAAATTCAAGATCAGGTATTTCCGCAGATTGATCCAAGAGGATGGGCGTCTGAGGTTAAACCGGCTACATCATAATGATTATAATGCGATTGCGCTTTCTGAGATGATAAGGAGGTTTGATGTCCGAACTTAGACATGATCCAATTCAGCGAAGATGGGTCATCATCGCTACTGAACGTGCTCGTCGTCCATCCGATTTCTTGGTGGAACCGGAACCTTCCGGTGGTAAATTCTGCCCGTTTTGCACGGGAAATGAGGATAAAACTCCGCCGGAAATCTATGCCGTGCGGGGAAAAGGCACCAAACCGAATACTGCGGGATGGTCGATCAGGGTGGTGCCAAATAAGTTTCCGGCATTGACCATTGAAGGTGAATTGAACCGTGAGGGGTTGGGCATTTTCGATAAGATGAATGGAGTGGGAGCTCACGAGGTGGTGATCGAAAGCCCGGATCATGACATGGATTTGGCGGAACAGCCGTTGAAGCATTTTGCCAAGATTCTAAGCGTGTACCAGCACCGGTTGAAGGACTTGATGAAGGATGTTCGGTTTCGGTATATCTTGGTTTTTAAAAATCACGGGTCGGTGGCGGGAGCGTCGTTGTCCCATCCCCATACCCAAATCATTGCCACACCGGTAACTCCGCGCACGGTGTCCTTGGAATTAGATTCGGCTCGAGAACATTACCAACGGAAGGAACGGTGTTTGTTCTGTGATATTATTTCCCAGGAATTGAAAGACGGCGATAGGGTGGTGTCCCAGGATCGGAACTTCGTCTGTTTTACGCCCTTTGCATCCCGGTTTCCATTTGAGATTTTCTTGGCGCCGATTGATCATTCTCATAACTTTGCTGATTTGGATAATGATAGATTAGTGGATTTAGCGGCGAGTTTGAAGGATATCCTCCAACGACTGAAAATGAGTCTCAATAATCCACCGTACAATTTTGTACTGCATACCGCGCCAAATACCGGCGCCACTGTGCGCCGACCCACTCATTGGCAGACCCTGCCCTACGATTTCCATTGGCACATTGAAATCATCCCACGGTTGACTAAGATGGCTGGGTTTGAATGGGGCACCGGATTCTACATCAATCCCACTCCCCCTGAGGTTGCCGCTAAATACCTGCGGGAAATTACCAATGGACTAAGTAGTGAGGAAATTGCCCGGGAGGCGGTCGGCGAAACCGGGAAGGTTGGGTAAGTAATTTAACCGTTTGAATCATTAGGGTATAAACTGCATTTTGGGAGTAAGGAATTGGGACAGATGCAAGAGCTTACTGATCAGAATTTCGATCAGAATGTGTTGAGCAGTGATAGTCCGGTGATGGTGGATTTTGGTGCCGGTTGGTGTGTACCATGTCAAAAAATGGCGCCGATAATTCATGACATCGCACAGGAGTATCGTGGAGTGATTCGAGTGGGGGAGGTGAATGTGGATACCTCGCCGCAGCTTGCCATGAAATACGGAATCCGTAGCGTCCCCAGCATTTTGTTTTTCAAGGGAGGGCAGGTGATTGACCAGGTTGTGGGATCGGTGACCAAACGTAAGCTTTTAGCGCGGTTGCAGGATGTTCTGGATTAATAATCTACCACTATCTCCATGAAAAGAAATTATTTAGTAATCAGTCTTGCTGTAGTTGCAGTCGGGCTTCTCGGTACCCAATGTTCCCAGTCCGGTGCTCAGATCATTACTGAAGATGTCTTACGGACTCATGTGGAGTATTTAGCGTCAGAGGATCTACAGGGTCGTAAAACGCTGCAACCGGGAAATCGGGCTGCCGCAGAATATGTCGCTTCTCATTTTCGGGAGTTTAGATTACAACCTATCAATGGTTCGGAGGATTATTTCCAGCCGGTACCGGTGGAAACGTTTACTTTACGGCAGGAAGAGACGTATTGTGTAATGTCTACCGGGGATACCTTGAGATGGGGCAGTGATTTTTACCTGTTTCCCAGGAAGTATGCAACATCGATTTCGGGACCGGTGCTGTTGTGTGGGTACGGAATCCAAGCACCGGAAGCGGAATACGATGACTATAAAAACATTGAGGTTTCGGGGAAGATTGTAATGGCATTGATGGGGGTGCCGGAAACCGATGATACGTCGAATGTTTTCGGGAAAAACAGGCGCTCCCGTCATGGCATGATTCCAGTAAAGGCGATGTTAGCCGAAAGGCTGGGCGCCAAAGCCCTGATTGTGACCACCTTACCATCACATCAAGATCAGGTTTGGCAGCCGGCGGTTTCCAGGAAACTGCACAGTTGGGATGCTGATATTATTCAAGCGGTTGGGGATATCGAATTTCCGGTGATTTATTTAAATCCCCAGGTCGCATCGGAGCTAATCAACGATTGGGGTGGGGTGAAATGGTCGGATTATGTGGAAACGCTTAATCACGAATTAACCGGGGGTGCGTTGGAATTGGGAGATTTGCAATTGCAGTTTACCTTTGGTTTTTCTGACGTGGTAGTAGATTCAGCAGCGAACGTTGTCGGTATTTTGAGGGGGTCTCAGGGTGCGGATGACCGGCAGGCAGTGGTGATCGGAGCCCATTACGACCATTTGGGAATGGATGATACCGGGATCTATTATGGAGCGGATGATAACGCATCCGGGGTATCGGGAATACTGGCGTTGGCTCAAACCCTGGCACCAATGCAGGAGCAGTTGCACAGCGATATTGTCTTTATCGCATTTGCCGCTGAGGAGGTGGGATTGATCGGTTCACGGTACTTTGCTGAGAATCCTGTTATCCCGCTGGATCAAACAGTAGCGATGTTAAATTTGGATTGCATCGGCAGGGAAGGTTCCTCTAGTTATCGCGGAATGCATCAACCACCACAGACGGAGGAAGAACGCAATTTGCTGTTGGCGTATTATTCGGCGAGTTATCCCGATTTGAAGGAAATTACATTATCGATGACGAACCCCGGCACGTTAGATTTGCAGTGTGATCCCTTGACCGGTCGGTATGCTTTCGGGGATCATGCCCCATTTCTGGAACGGGGAGTGCCCGTGATGTTTTTCTTTTCCGGATTTCATTCGGATTATCATACTCCGAATGATGTTGTCGATCGCATTAATTTTCGCAAGATGACACATATTGTCTATTTAGTTTTGAATATAACCATAGAATTGTCGAAAGAGACTACGATGTTGGAACCCACTGATGATGTGCCGGCATATTCTTCGACACCGATGCATTAAGGAGTGTTAACCGAGATGGAGGATTGATCATGCACTGTAAACGGTTTCTCGTGGCTGGTTTGTTGTTCGTGATCTCTGGCTTCAGTTACGGACAGACCTATGTGGAGGGGAATGTGTCGGGAACCTGGAGTCCTTCGGGGAATCCCTATGTGGTTATCGGGAGTTGTACGGTACAAAATGGGACCACGTTGACGATTAACCCTGGAGTCCGGGTGCTGTTTGATGGGACATTTTATATTCGTTCCTACGGGACACTGATTGCAGAAGGAACCAGGACTGATTCCATTCTATTTACTTCCAATGAGATGATTCCCAGCGTCGGAGATTGGCGCCATATCAGGCTGACAGGTTCGGGTTCATCGAACAGCCGCTTCAAGTTCTGCGAAATTTCCTTTGCCGAAGACTGCATCTGGGCAGAAGACACTCAGGTTGATATCCAAAAATGTTTCTTGCATCATTCCGAAACCGGGATCAACATTGACAACACCACGGCAAATATTCAACGGTGTACTATTGATGACAACCAAGATCAGGGTGTTTCGGCGAGTAACTGTCCGAATGTCACTATCGAACACTGCAACATCCGGCGGAATAACGATGAAGGGATTCGGATAACCAAAACTTCCGGCTCTGCTGAAGGACTCATCCAATGGAACACTATTATCAACAACGGACTGCACGGAATATACGCATCCAATATCAATCCACTGACCATCAATCGGAATATCATTGCCCGCAACACCGGATGCGGCATGTATTTGACAAATTGTCATGTGACTGCCTGGAATAATACCATCAGCCAGAATGGGCTCCACGGCGTGTTCTTCTGGAATTCGGAATTGTCGCTGGTGAATGGGATTATTGATCGAAACCAGGGAGGCTATGGGTTGTACAATCAGAATTCGACCTATTCGATTTGGTATTGCGATGTGTGGCAGAATGATTCGGGGGATTATTTCAACTGCGCTTGCAGCGTCGGGTGCATTTCCGAGGATCCAATGTATGCGAACATTTTTTCGGACTTTCATCTTCTGGAAGGATCCCCCTGTATTGACACCGGATCACCTGTGGCTCCGGATGATCCGGACGGGACTCGGGCAGACATGGGAGCTCTGTACTTCGATCAGAATACTCCTCCGGAAATTATCGATTTCAGACCGGAGGTCTTGACCGGCGTAAACCAGGGTGACGAAGTCTCATTCTGGATTTCGGCGATAGACGCCGACGGGGACAGCCTGCGATATCAATGGTGGCATTACGGGGAAATTGTGGGCGAGGATTCTATTGTGAATATTCAGTTTACACAAGCCGGTCTCGACACGGTAGTGGGGAAAGCACTCGATGGATGGGGTGGAGGGGTTGACAGCGTGGTGTGGGACGAAATTGCCGTTGATGTGTCAATCTCGCAAACCGACCCGGTTCCGAAGGAGATGTTGCTGGGTCAAGCCTACCCCAACCCGTTCAACGCATCCACCGTGATTCCGTTTCAGGTGGCGGTTTCTGGATTGGTAACGGTTACAGTGTTCGATGTGCTGGGTCGGGAGGTAACGGAACTGTTTCGTAAGGAGGCGATCCCGGGGGAATATCGAGTGGTCTGGTCGGCGGAGGATTTTCCATCAGGAATATATTTTGTCGGTCTGAAAACCGGCGTCGAGAGCCAGGTTCGGAAGGTGGTATTATTGAAATAGTACTAGTTGATTTCTAACGGATAATCCTATGATACCCTTACATCCTATGTTGGTGCATTTCCCGGTAGCTCTGGTGGTGTTTGCCGGGATTTTGGCATTGGCGGCTTGGATTTGGAACAAACCGCGCCTGCATCGAATCGCCAGAGTGAATTTAATCATCGGAACAGGTTGCGCCATCCTAACTGTGATTTCAGGGATAGCTGCGGCGGGGGATGTATTTACGATTGATCCGCAGCATGACGTATTGGAACGTCACCAGCTATTGGCTGCGATTTCCTTAGTGCTGCTTGTGGTGTTGTCTGTGTGGGCGATTTGGAAGCGGAAGGATTGGATATCAAAAGTCCCCACCATTTTTACGATCGTGCTGTTGATCGCCCATCTAACGGTGGCTGGGACCGCTTTCTACGGTGCGAATTTGGTGTATAATCATGGCGTGGGAGTGGAGCGCGTAGCGTTGAGCGGAATCCACATGCCCAACATGATGGGCAGTAAAGGCTATCGGTGTCCGGTACATCGGGAATTAACCTCCGCTAATACCGGTTTGTGTCCCGAATGCGGGATTAGGATGATTCCCATATTGGATATCCCCCAACCCAAGCATGCTAAGAATCACGGGGAGAACTAAGGAAGATATTTTCCTGTGCCGTCAGGTGTCAGCGAATCTCGATTCCTCACCTGACGGTGTTGCTGCAAACCTAATAAAATCTTAACCGCTGATGGATGTTAACAAAACAACTGCACATCTGAATTGAGACAGCACCACAATTTATTCTTGTCCGCCTAAGGTGGGCTTGTCCGCTCACTGGCGGAGTGGTGATAAAGTGGGATTAACATATATATTCAAACCGCGCGTGGATTTACGTCGTGATCGGATTGTTGTAATTGAAATATATACATTTCACCGGCTAATGTCAACAGGAAATATGATGGATTTAACATCGAGACTTTGGCATTTAAATTGCAGCAGAGATATTTTCGTAAATAACAATAACCTAAGTCAGTGACTTGGGGTTTTCAAAGACAACCATTTAGAGAATATAGGATACAACATGAACCAGAAATATGTATACTTTTTCGGCGGTGACGCCACCGAAGGCGATGCCGAAATGAAGTCGGTGTTAGGGGGCAAAGGCGCCAATTTGGCGGAAATGACCAAGTTGGGGATTCCGGTGCCGCCGGGATTTACCATTACCTGTCAGACTTGTCTGATTTATCAAGAACGAGGTGTGCTGCCAACGGAAGTGATGGAGCAGGTGGGGCAGAGCGTTACAAAAGTAGAATCGTTAATGGAGCAAAATTTCGGAGGGAGTGATAGTCCGCTGTTGTTCTCGGTTCGGTCGGGAGCGCCTATTTCCATGCCCGGAATGATGGATACCGTATTGAATTTAGGGTTAAATCAGGAAACGGTGAGTGCGTTGAATGAACTCAGCGGAAATCCCCGGTTTGTATATGATTCCTATCGCCGGTTTATCCAAATGTTCGGCGATGTGGTGAAAGGGATTCCTCATGATACCTTCGAAAGCCTGCTCAGTAATCTGAAATTTGAAGTTGGCGCTCAGTTCGATACTGAATTGACCGAGGAACACCTGTTGGAATTGATCAAACGCTATAAGGATGCGTATCAGAGAGCAATTGGTGAGGAGTTTCCCGAGGATCCCTATAGTCAATTGGAACAGTCGATTGAGGCGGTGTTTGGATCGTGGAACAACCAGCGAGCGATCAAATATCGCCGGCTGAATCACATTCCCGATGATATGGGTACCGCGGTCAATGTCCAAACCATGGTGTTTGGGAATTTCAATGAAAATTCCGGAACCGGAGTTGCGTTTACCAGGAATCCTGCCACCGGTGACGATGTGTTCTACGGGGAGTATCTAATGAACGCTCAGGGGGAAGACGTGGTGGCGGGAATCCGAACCCCCCAGCCGATTAATGCCGTCAATAAAATGGATGACAGCCAGCAAACCTTGGAAGAGTTGATGCCGGGAAATTATCAGCAATTGAATAAAATCCGGCAGAAATTAGACGACCATTACCGGGATATGCAGGATCTGGAATTCACTATTCAGGATGGAAAGTTGTATATTCTGCAAACCCGATCCGGAAAACGTACCGCCAAGGCAGCTATCAAAATCGCCCTGGATTATCTACATAAAAAGATAATCGACGAGGAAGAAGCGGTGATGAGGGTCGAAACCACCTTTATTGATCAGTTACTTCATAAGCAGCTTGATCCGGAGCAGCAATATATATCTGTTGCCACCGGACTTCCTGCCGGACCGGGCGCTGCGGTAGGGCAGGTAGTATTTGATGCTGATACTGCAGTGGGTTGGCACAAAAAAGGACTGAAGGTGGTGCTGGTTCGCAACGAGACCACTCCCGAGGATATCGGGGGCATGAATGCTGCGGAAGGCATTTTAACCGCAACCGGGGGCATGACCAGCCATGCTGCATTGGTAGCTCGCGGGATGGGGATAACTTGTATTGTGGGATGCAGTGCGTTGAAAATCGATATGGTCACACGCAGTGCCACTATTGGCAGAGAGGCGATTCGGGAAGGCGATTTTATAACATTGGCGGTGGCGAAACGCGGTGAAGTTATCCTGGGAGAACTGCCTCTGGTTAAACCTCAGTTCAGCGAGGAATTTACGGAATTGCTGTCCATTGCCGACAAGCACCGGAGGTTATCGGTGCGAGTAAATGCTGATACCATTAAAGATAGTAAACAGGCACGGCAGTTCGGCGCTGAAGGCGTCGGATTGTGCCGGACGGAGCATATGTTCTTCGAGGGCGACCGGATTAATGCCATGCGGGAAATGATACTGGCGGAAACGGTGGAAGCGCGAAAACGGGCGTTGGATAAACTCCTGCCCCTGCAGAAAAGCGATTTTGCTGGTATTTTTGAGGCGATGGACGGGCTGCCGGTCACAATTCGACTGCTGGATCCGCCACTTCACGAATTCCTGCCGCGCACCGATCAGGAGGTGGACGAGATAGCGAAAATGGCTGGTGTCAGCGTTGAGGCGCTGCGAAAATCCGCCATTCGGCTGCACGAGATGAATCCCATGTTAGGTCATCGCGGATGCCGGTTGTTGATTACCTATCCTGAAATCTGTGAGATGCAGACCAAAGCCATTATCGGTGCCGCGATTGAGGTGGCGAAGCGTGGTGTGAAAGTACATCCGGAAATTATGGTACCGCTGGTGGGGCATGTAAATGAAATTCGGTTTTTGAAAGAAATCATTTGCAGGATCGCCGATGACATCATCAGTAAATCTGGAACTAAGTTGACCTACATGGTTGGTACCATGATTGAAGTACCCCGGGCCGCGGTAACCGCAGGTGAGATTGCCGCGGAGGCGCAGTTCTTCAGCTTTGGAACCAACGATTTGACGCAGATGGGTTTTGGTTTCAGCCGAGATGATGTCGGCAATTTCTTACCGGAGTACCGCGATCAAGGCATCCTGTCGCAGGATCCCTTTGAACAGTTGGATCAACCAGGAATTGGTGGATTAGTGGAATGGGCGGTGCAGCGGGGGAAGGAGGCGCGTAAGGATTTGAAACTGGGTATTTGTGGTGAGCATGGCGGCGATCCCAGTTCGATTGACTTTTGCCACCGGGTGGGCTTGGATTACGTAAGTTGTTCTCCGTATCGTGTCCCAATCGCACGGTTGGCGGCGGCACAAGCTGCAATTCAGGAAAAGCGAAACCAAGAATCCGCATCGTAATTCAAAAGTGATTTTCGGCGAGATATAATGGCACTTGTGAAGAAATCCCGCGAAGTATATGCCTTGTCTGACGGCACTGGAACTACTTGTGAAACGGTAATTAAGTCAGCCCTCAAGCAGTTCGATGAAGGATTGGCTACCATCCATAAAATTCCCGATATACGTACCCAGCGACAGGTTCGGGAAATTATGGAAGAGGTAGCACGGACGAATGGAGTTGTGATCTATACCACTGTTTCTCCTGAGATTCGAGAAAATATCCTGATCTTTGGACAGAGTTTAGGTGTACCTACTGTGGATATTCTTGGTCCAATATTGTCGAGATTGTCGGACTTATTGGAACTGTCCCCGATGGCGATTCCTGGGATATTCCGGGAACTGGATGATGAGTATTTCCAACGGATTGAATCCATGGATTATACCGTTAAACACGATGATGGGTTGAATTTGGCGGATTTGGATCAGGCGGAAATTGTGTTGGTGGGAATTTCGCGGACAGCAAAAACCCCCACCAGTATTTACTTGGCGTATCGGGGTTGGAGGGTGGCGAATATTCCTATTATTCAAGATATGGAACTGCCTGAGGAGGTATTTCAGGTTAATCCCAAAAAGGTGGTGGGATTTACCATTTCGCCCCAGAGGCTTAAGGTGGTCCGGGCAGAACGGCTCAGGAAAATAGCCACCCATGACGTCGCGGACTACACCGATATCGATGCCATACAGCTGGAGGTGATTTACGCCAATAGAATGATTTTGAAGCAGGGATGGCCCCTGATCGATGTGACGTTCAAGTCGATTGAGGAAACATCCACCGAAGTGATGCGAACCATCTATCGTCAAATGGGAGTGAGAAAAGGACGTGGTATTGATAAGAGGAAATAATAATTTAGATAAGTATAACTAACGCATAATATTGATCATAGCAAGGTTACGATAAATTGAATTTGCACCTGAAGGAAAGATGGATACGTATGGGGTTTGGGGTGGTGCTTCTTTCATTCTACCTGTGGGGACCGAAAATACCATGGGGATTACTGGGATTGATATTTATTGCCAACGGAATCAGCGGATTTTGTCCGGTGTGGAAGATTTTGGGAATTTCTACCTTGAAAAAACTACCACCGGTGCGGAAAACCGAATTTATTCCAATTGATGATAAAGAAAAAACCGAGGAGAACCATGAAAGCGACTGTTCAACACGTTAAAGATATGACATTAATCGGCAAAGGCAGTTCTGGACACTGGATTGCCATGGATGCCGCAGAAAAAGTGGGAGGAGCCGATAGCGCTACCCGCCCCTTGGAGTTATTGCTGATCGGGCTTGGCGGGTGCACTTCCATGGATGTGGTCTCGATACTTCAAAAGAAACGGGTACCGGTCACCGATTTCTGGGTGGATTTTGATGCCACTCAGGCTGATGACCACCCCAGAGTTTTTACCAATATCACAATGACCTACCACGTGAAGGGGACGGGGGTAAAAAAGGCGGATGTGGAACGGGCGGTGGATTTATCCAAAGAGAAGTATTGTTCCGTACAAGCGATGCTTCGGAAAGCGACATCGATAACCACGGAAATTGTGATTCACGATGACGATTGACGTTCGCTTTACGTACTTGGAATAGAAAAACCCGTCCCGACAAATCGGGACGGGTTTTTTGTGTGCCGACTCGCCAGATCTACCAGGGAACTCTTGAACCGACTCGAAGAATTCCGCACCTTAAAGGTTGAACTGATATCCTACACCGAAAACATCGACACCACTACTCCAGCGGGAAAGGCAATGTTTTCTATGGTTGCCGTTTTTGCGGAGTTTGAGAACGATATCCGGAGCGAGCGTATCCGCGCCGGCATGGAAAACGCCAAACAAAAAGGCAAACATTTAGGACGCCCCCCTACTCTAGAATCCACCATAAAGAAAATTAAACAGATGTCAAAAGTCGGATTACCCGCCGCCCATATAATGAGAGAAACCGGTGTTTCCAGAAATACCGTCAAGAAATATAACACTAATACTAAATATAAGGCTAATTAATATCTTCTTTTCATAAAAGTACTTGCTTGTTGTTAATGAAATGTCTATATTAGTTCCGTGGGGAACTCCTCCAACTCCTATCTTCTACTGACTCCTATTCCCCTATTTCATGGCATTGAGCGGTTGTCTGATAAAGGATTCGAGCCATGCAATGTCTTATTCGCAATTTCATGTGCTGTCATGTGTCCTCACGTGACAGAACCGAACAGCCTGAACTGTCATCATCAGGACATGGTATCAAGGAACATCGCGACCAGAGCCTCCTATTCTTCCCCCAAATCTCCATTATCATCATCTGCATACTATGTATCTTCATACCATTTCTCCATGCAGACACTACCTGGGTAGCTGGTGATGTGTTCGGCGTATGGGATACCACCGGTAGTCCGTTCATGGTGATCGATACTATCACGGTGCCGTTGGATTCTACATTGAGAATCCGACCGGGTGTGGAAATTTGGTTCCTGGATCAGGCAATAAACCATCCAGCACTAATCGTCCATGGGCAACTGTTGGCAGTAGGTGAAGAAGGAGATTCCATCTATTTTACATCCAATGAAGTTGGTCCAGCCCGTATAGACAATGATAATGTTACAGGCAGCGTTATCCGTATGAAATACTGTGTGGTGGATTCCAATATTCGGGGTATTAAATCGCATGGCGGGTTCATGACCCTTTTACACAGTAGTATTTTTGCCTATGGGGACCCAATATGGAATTCAGAACAAGTTGATACCATCCAGTATTGCTATATTCATGAGGGGTGGATACGACTCATCTATGGCAGC
>CBDVBD010000025.1:0-26901 GCA_965372135.1 uncultured bacterium
GAAGACGGATAGTGTGGGAGATACTCTATGGACCCAAATATACGATGCCACTATTTCTGATGACCGTCTCTGGTCCGTGCAACAGACGACAGACGGAGGATACATCATGGCGGGAGACATCTACGGCATGGGTCCCGGCAGCTATGATGGTTACATTGTGAAAACCGATAGTGTCGGCGATACATTATGGACTACATTACATGGAGGAACCGACGTAGAGGTTTGCTACTCCATACAGCAGACAACAGATGGGGGATATATAGCATGTGGAGACACCAGATCTTTCGGTGCCATCTCCTTAGATGTCTGGCTGTTTAAGCTGGATTCCTTAGGTCAGGTGCTTTGGAATCGCACCTATGGTGACTGGTATGATGAACATAGTACATATGTACAACAGCTAACTGACGGAGGATATATCATTTCAGGGAGCTCTAATTCTTTCAGTCCGACCTATTATCCTGATGGCTATTTGGTGAGGACTGATAGTGTTGGTGACACCCTTTGGACCGGAGTGTATGGAGGTTTACAAGAGGATTTTCTCGGTTGTATCAAACCCACAATGGATGGAGGATATATTGCAGGAGGATCCACTCAGTCCTTTGGAGCTGGAAATCAAGATTTTTGGCTGGTGAAGTTTGCACCGGAACCGCCTGATTTGCAGGTGCTATCACCCAATGGTGGTGAGGAATGGATTGTAGAAGACACAACAGCTTCAATAGCTTGGAGCTATGAAGCGGGTTACGATTCTTTTGATGTCTTACTATCTCGCGATTCTGGTGCCAGTTGGGATACGTTAGAATCCGGGTTACTTCCCCCCATCGCTGATTGGATATGGAGTACTGGTGTTACCCCTCCCACATCTTTTGTATGTTTGATCAAAATAGTTGGCTACTATGACGGATTTCAAGCTTATGACATAAGTGATAGCGTTTTCTCTATTGTTGTGCCTACACTGGTGGTCACAAATCCCAACGGTGGTGAAATTTGGCGGATTTTGCATTTGGAAACAGTGAATTGGACCGGCTACGGGTTCGAAGGAGGAGTAAAAATCGAACTCAACACCTACTATCCTGTTGGTGATTGGGAAGTTTTAGTGGATAGTACTGAAAATGATGGTGAAGAAGAGATTATTCCGATTTTATCCGCTTCCAACCAATGCCGGGTAAAGATCAGCTCACTGAATGATACGCTTTCCGACATCTCTGACGGCAACTTCTACATCATTTCTTCCCAGGCTATCCTGGCATTAACCCGTCCCGGACAACCCGGTGTTCCGGTCTATTCCTGGGATGCCGGATTCCTTGAATGCCCGCCCATGACGGCAACCGAAAGTTTCCGTTTGACTAACTTCGGCAGCGAAACCATCGCAATATATGCTCCGGGAGCCCCGTTTGGACAGCATTTCTCAAGGGAAACCAACTGCCCCGCCTCTTTCAACCTCCTCGCCGGACAAACCAGCACCTGTTACCTTGACATCACTTATGAACCTTTGGAAGACGGGACACATCTTGATACGATACAGATCACGACCGATGCTTTAAATGGGGTGGGTGGCTATGTTAGTATTCCCCTATCCGGTCAGCGAACCGCTGCTTCTATGACTCCTATGGCACCGGATGTGGTCATCACCGTGGAAGGGTATGATGCCCGTCTAACTTGGGATCCTATCACCGAATCCGTCGGTGGTTGTCCGATAAGCGTGGATGCCTATTTGGTTTTCTATTCCCCTACCCTCGAAGGACCCTATTACTACCACGGTGACACCTCAGACACCACCTACGTTCATTCCAACGTGGTATTATTTGCTCCCGGCATGTTCTACGAAGTGCAAACGTACACCGGACCCTTGTCGCGGATGGATGCCCTGCCAACCGACCCGGAAGAAACCCCCATCACTCGCGAGGAAACCTTCGAGCTGCTTTATAACAGCCGGTAATAATATCTCAATTGGATATACACAAAACCCCGAACCAATACGGTTCGGGGTTTTATATGTTAAGTCTGTGCTACATTATTAGTGCTGTCAGGTGTCCCCACCTGACAGCAAATATGACCGAGTTTACTTCTGCAGAATAACCTTTTGCACCTGCTGATAATCCCCAACTTCAAGCTGCACCCAATAGATTCCCGATGGCGCTGATCCCGCATCCCATATCGCGCGATAGCTTCCCGCTGATAAGGGCTGATTCAGTAAAGTTTCTACCCGCTGCCCTAATAGATTATACACCGACAACCTCACATCGCCCGGGGTTGCAATTTCAAACGGAATCACAGTAGCAGCATTAAACGGATTGGGATAAGCGGACAACAACCGATGCTGCTGCGGTATCGCAGGCGCCGGTTCAAGCACCACCGGCAACTGATCGAAATAAAAAGCGCCGATATCCGCCACCGTACCGTCCGGATCCTGAGGAATCGCCGGATTCCCGGCATCGATACACGGTGAGGATGCCTGAAGGTGAAAATTCCCCGACGAAGGATTGATTAAAACCGGATCCATCACGATGTTGTTGTACTGATCGCACGGGTCGCCATTGACGTTGGTCTGGGTCAACATGCAGATTCCATAGGGTCCTTGCCCGGGATCATTGTTGTTGTAATTGATATCCCCGCCGGTGTTTCCGTAGATGTCGTTATAGCTGACCGTAGAATAGGTACTGTATTGGAAGAATATCCCCCCGCCACTCGCTGCATTGGCTATAATATTGGTATTGATGTTGGGCGCACAGTCAATCAGACAAATATGCCCGCCGGATTCCGCAGCGTAGTTGTTATAAAATGTACACCGTTTGATTATCAAGCTTGCACTATACACATAAAATGCCCCGCCTCTGTTGGTCGCTTCGTTCCCCGCAAAAACACAATATTGAAAATCAGGCGTACAATTATAAGCATAAACAGCGGCACCCATATCCGCCATATTAGCAAAAACCTCACATTCCCTCACCACCGCGTCGCTGTTCTGCCAAAAGTACATCGCGCCCCCTTTGGAGGCATTGCCGGTCGCCATATTACCCACAAAGCTGCAACCCGTTATCGTCGGCGAGCTGCTGCTTTGGCAGTTAATCGCAGCGCCGTCGCCGGTACACCGGTTTTCGAAAAACTGGCAGTCAGTCATTATCGGACTGCTGCTGTAGCAGTTAATGGCACCGCCTTCCCGTGCCGAATTGTTCTGAAATGTGCAGCCGTCAAATTCAGGGATTCCCTCCTGACACTGCAGCCCGCCTCCTTTATTCTCCGCATAATTATCGAAAAAATAACAATCCGAAAACAACGGACTACTGCTGAACGGCAGCGCTCCACCGCCGTATTCGGCTTGATTTTCGTATATCTCGCAATGTTCGATCACTGGCTCTGCGCCATTAGTAATTGCCATTCCGCCGCCAAACTGAGCTATATTCTTCCGAATAGTACAATACCTGAAAACAGGTTGGCAGTCGTTGATAAACACCCCACCGCCCCAATTATCAGGGGTATTACCGGTGGCGTGACCATATTCTATGATACAGTATTGCAGCCGAGTGGAATCGTGACACTGACTGAATCGCAGTCCACCCCAACGATTGGGATTGGTGGTGGTGTCGCAGGTGAAAGTAACCGGATCGTCCGCAGTGCCCATCACCTTTAAAGTACCCTGTATATTAAACTGATAATTTCCGGTGAATCCCACATTAACCCCGGCTTCGATGATCAAGGTTGCGGAACCGATGATACTGACACTACCCTGGTGGATCATGTAGGGACTTCCGGCGGTAGTCCAAGTGCCGGACACCCCGCCCATATTGACCCAGGTGGTATCGCCAAACGTCAGTGACACAAACAGCACCCCAACAAAAACGACAATCAACAGTGAACGAATCATGATGTTACCTTTTATGAATTATCAACAAATAGTTGCTTACGCTGAATTCCTCAGAAAACGTTTGCCTTAAATGCGATCATGTGGCTTCTTACCTCGCAAGAGCCGAAGGTTATACATATACCCGCCGCTAATTAAATAAATAAGACAACCGAGACCAATTATCATAAAGACAATGTTCATGTATAACTTTGTGCTCGGAAACGCCAATGTTACAAAAACGCCAATAATAATCAGGGAGCCCAGGAAAATCTTCCCTGACTTTCCAGTTACGATCAAAGTAAAAATGATACAAAAAATGAAAAATAAACCAAATATGTTAAATACCATGGCACACCTTACAAGTTAATACTGTTAAGGCTATACAATGAACAATAATCGATGACATACAACTTGCCGCGGTAGAAACCATTCATACCTTCTACGCTGGTATTTATGAACTATGCCACTTCGCATACATGAAACAACCAGCCCCAAACAACAACGCACCAATGTTAAACCATGTTCGATATTCAGGCAAACTAAGTGATAATATGGCAAACAACAGCACAAGGCAGACTATTACGATTTTACCCTTGATGCCTGATACTATCAATGCCCAGATAACACAAGCAAACGCAAACGCCAATGCAATTGGCATTAACCATACGGCACTCATTTTCCCCTCCTATCACTTTCCAAAATAACAGTCACTTCAACGCCTGCGGCAAATTTGACGAATACCGGGAAGGTACCGCTTCCACAGCAGGTACAAGAAACAACCGAATCCTACGATATACCAAATTATCTCTATATATGAACGGCACCTGGGATAAATCAATGCAGCCGATATAACCATTGCAATCAAAAGAATTAAGAATATCCGTGTCCCGGAATCCGACAAAATGCATGTCATCAGTACAAGCACCAACGAGAGTAGAATCCCAATAATGTACATGTGTACTACCTCTACCAATTATTTCTTGATGCAGAATTCCTGGTAAAAATCCGACTCTTGGAAAATATCATATATGAACAAATCCCGGTAAATGAGTATTAATTCTTTTACAAAATCTTCCTCAGGCACATCATAATCCGGCAGATCATCAGTAGCGCGGCGATTATCGAAAAAGATATTCCCGGAAATCGCGAAACCGTCCGGTACCGCATGTTCAGCCAGCGCACATTGATAGCAGTAATAATCCGGCGAATCGTATCTTTCGTCCCAACCGGTTCTGACAATGACATTATCGGTGAATCGCCCGGGATAGCAATCATCGGTGGAACTGGTGATGGAAGCGCCGCAGGCTCCAACATTATAAATCACATTCCCTTCGATCACACCCACCGGTTTCCCCTTATCGGCATCCCACAAAGCAATTCCCCAAGTCAGCATATCTTCGATAATGTTCGCCCTCACGGTGGCTTTGGCATCCACAAACAACCCGATCCCTTTCCAATAACGCTTGACAAGATTATGTTCCACATAAGCACGGGCATTCCAGGTAATGCCGATGGCTACCCCGCGACCCCCGGCGGCACGGCTTCCCCCCGCCTTATCTACCCCATCGATTACATTATCAACGATAATCGCCCGGGCATTGCGATAAAGTGCGATACCATCCCAGGAATTCCTTATAATCCGATTGTTGCGGATAGTGATTTCGGAATCCTCACGCCCGCATATTCCCATCACCCCCACCACATTCTGCGTGACAATCGCCGAATCCCCAATATTATCGTGGATCAGGTTATTCTCGATCAACACCGTGCCGTCCTTCACCACAATCGCGGCATCGGTGGCATTACCGTCAGCATCCCTTTCCCCGCCGGTGATGGACAGATTTTCGATTGCGCAGTCCCGGCAGTGGTGAAAAAACAATCCGTAACCGGCATGAGTCACAATAACTGCAGCGCTATCCCCCGGTCCCACAATCGACACCTGCTCGCCGGAAATCCGTATCCCCACCGTAATACTGACAGTAGTATCGGGATCCTGGCAGTTCCCGCAGGTGGAATCAACCGCGACAGTAGGCGTCAAATCATAGACACCCGCAGCGAGCCGAATCACCTTGTTATATACCGGCTCGGTAAATATCGCCTGTAGCTGCCGGGCATCAGAAACAACTAAAGTATCCCTTCCGGACCATCCGGTTCCGGCGACACAAAGCACGGTAACGATAGATATAACAATCACCTGCCGCATTATCAATCCAATTGCTTGCTTCTAAATAACCGGCTAATTCTACAGGTTTAAATCGCCTTCCAACACCTTCACCGCTGGTCCCCCGATCTGAACCGCCGACAACACACCATCGCTGTGATGCACCCGGACATGCACTCTACCCGGTCGATTGACGAAATCCCCCTGTTCCGCGATATATTCCGCCGGATTGTCGTCCCTGGGCAGTACCCCCTGCTGAAACAGCAAAGCTCCCAACGGCGCATTAGCCGCACCGGTCACAGGATCCTCGTCAATTCCTACCCCAGGTGCAAAACATCGCAAATGTACCCGGTGATCCGGCTCGAACGTTTCCAAAGCAAACGGCACTACAATCAGGTTCGTTTCCCGCTCTAACCGCCCCAATTTGGTGAAATCCGGAGTGATACTTTCCAACGTCTTCAATGATTTCACCGGTACATACAACATATGCTGATCGTGGCTCGCCCAGGGTTCCAACGTGGGATGCAAGTCCGCAACATGCAACCCCATTCCCGACAGGAATTCCCACAGCAGCTCGCCTTCGTACGGGGCAAAAGTGGGTATCGGAACCCCGATCCACACCATTTTTGCTTCACCGTTTTCGCTGTCCACTGTCAATTCAAGCGTGCCGATCAGCGCTTTCACTGTTAACGACGACCGTCCCTTCTTAGGGAGTTTAATCATCCCCTGATCGCACAGAGCAAAAGTTGCACCCAACGTGGCATGTCCGCAAAATGGCACCTCATCGGTGGGCGTGAACCATCGGAAGCGGTACTGATGACCGGCTTCGGAATACTCGGTGATAAATGCCGTTTCCGATAAATTCATCTCCCGTGCGATGCCCTGCATCACTTCATCAGATAACCCTTCCGCCTTACATACCACCGCCGCCGGATTTCCCTTCAGTGGTTCCCGGGCGAACGCATCCCATTGTTGAATGTGAATTTTCGTCACAGGATTAACTTGTTTCCTTTCCCTGCCGCCCCACCAGCATTTCCGCGATTAAAAACCCTAACGCACCAATCAGGAAAAACTGCCATAATTCCTGACCGTATCGAGCCGCCAGTATCTGATCTTCCAGATGTTCCATATCCAGGATCTGAGTCCGGTCGGCGCCCAACGCTTGCCGAAGCTCTTCCAGGTCTGTGCGGCTTAAATCGCTTTCCTCGGGATCCATATTCACCGCAAAGGTCTGGAGCACCCCATCCTTCCCCACCATACTGAACACCCCGGTTTCCTTAACCGCCGGATAGGTTAGTTCCACCACTTGCGGCAGCGCCTTGGGGATAATCTGTACCGTGGCTCCCGACGGCTTGCTAAGCACTACCTGTTCGGTAATCGACGCCTTGTCGGTAACGAACACTAACGGATCACCCGCCGCGATCGCTTTCTCTTCCCCCGGTCTTGCCGTCGCTAAATAATTAGCAACACGGTGCACCAACGGCGCAAACAACCCATGCCGTGGCAAATCAGACCACCGGAAATCGGGATAGGTGGTCAACAGGAACGCCCGTCCCCGGTCCACCGCCACTTCCGTCAAAGTAGGGACACCGTTGGACAGGGTAATCACCGCCACACTATTCTGCCCCCCGAACACTTGATAGGTTTGATACACCTTAGGCGGATCGGGTCGAGCCTCATCCCGAAATATTCCGGCAAATAACGGATGAGTCCAATCGATCCGATCCCAAATCAGTGCAGCATCTCCGGTCCCTTCCGATCCTATCTTAGTCCCCAACGACGGTAGCCCCAGTGCCTTCAACAGCCCGTTGTTGTAATTCCTAACTTCCAAATGCGGTCCCGGAATTATCAACAAACCGCCGCCCCGCGCCGTGAAATGCTGTACCTTCTGAGATGCACCGCTGGAGATGCCGGGCACATCAGCCAGAATCAACACATCGACGACGCTTAAATCCGCCGTCTCCCACCGCGTCAGAGGGATTTCCTGCGCTTCCACAATTCCGACACCGCCGCCTTCCGGTACCAGCGCCAACGTTAAATACTGCAGTACCGCCGGATCCGACCCCACCAAAGCCACCCGGATCCGCTCCGGGATCGTCAAGGTAAAATAACTGCGGTTGTCGGTCATCAGCGCATCGTCATCCTCCAACACCGCATATCCAGACAAATATCCAGCGTGCTCCGGAATGATGGAAAACGGAACCGCTCGGGTCTCACCGGGTCCCAATGACAACGAAGACTGCGCCACCCGGCGATCTTCGAAGTACAGACTCAGAAACAAATCTTCCGCCGGTTCCTCAGCGAAATTGGACAGCGTAACCTCCACCTCCACCGGTCGGTTCGGTTCCAATAGCCGGCTCAAAACCTTAGTGCTGACCACCGCACGATTTGGTATGTGCTCCCGCCCCACCGGCATCAGGAATACTTTCGCCTCCAGCGGGATCAATTCCCCCAACCCCGGCTTCCCATCCCAACAATTAGTACGGAAATCGCTGACAATATAGATTTCGTGATTGGCTTCCGGGGAAGCCTCCAACGGTCCTTGAGTTGCAATCAACCCGTTGGTAACGTCGGAACTTAAAGGCATCGGCGCCAAACCCTGCACCCGCTCCTCGAAGTAAGTGCGGCTTTCGCTGCCGTCCGGTATCACCATCTCATGCGGCTGAGCCAGCGCGATTAAATACCCCCGATCCCCTTCACCCATCAAATCCGTCAACCGATCGGCTGCCGACAACGCCTGTCGAAATACCGAACCCTCCGCACTGACCGCTTCCATCGATCCCGACACATCCAAAAGTACCACCGATGCGGTGCCTGACCGTGCCGCCAACCCGGGAAATCCTGCGCTGCGAAGTACTGGTCGTGCCAAAGCAATTACAGCGAAAATAATCGCTAACGTCCTGAGAATCAATAAGATGATTTGCCGGAGCTTAATCCGGCGCATTCGCCGCTTTTGCAATTCCCGGAGGAAACGCAGAGTAGGAAAACGGACTCGTTGAAATCGCTGACGGTTAAGGAGATGTATTAAAACCGGCAAGGCGCCCAACACCAATGCCGATAGTATTGCAATATTTAGGAAGGTCATGGCGACTCGGTAGGATATCCGAACAGATCACACTCAACCAGATCGACAAGAATGTGCCCAATTGTGATATGGGCTTCCTGAATTCGTTCGGTTTCAGCGGACGGAACCGATATCACATGATCTAAAATAGGCTGCATTGTCGCCGTATGCACCCCTAAAAATCCAACAGTTGTTAAACCCAGATTACGTGCCGTTTCCAGCGCTCGAATCACATTAACTGATGTCCCGCTGGTGGAAATACCTATCAACACATCTCCGGCTTTGCCCAAAGCCTCCACCTGCCTGGTGAATACCCGCTCGAACCCGAAATCGTTGCTGACGGCGGTCAGGGTCGACGTGTCGGTGGTCAATGCCATCGCCGGTAACGCCGACCGATCCCGTTGTGCGGTTAATCTCACCACCAATTCGGTGGCAAGATGCTGGCAATCCGCAGCCGATCCCCCATTGCCGCAAAACAAAACCTTCCCCCCCCGCCGTATCGACTCCGCAACCGCTTTAGACAAGGAAATCACCGGCTCCAAATCCCTGTCACGAAGTGCTGCGCTTACCTCTATTCCGGCATCCAGAGCCGCTTGTGCCCTAACCAGCGCATGATTGGCATCGAATGACGATGGTGGAAAAGATTCGCTGATAGATTCTCCCGTAAAACTAAATCTAATTATGTCAATAACCTAAGCCGTCTAATAACGCAGATATGCTTTAAAACAATACACGATTATCTATAAAAATACCACCTGAATTTCTTGACCATAACCTCAAGAACGCGATCGACCCTCCATCAAAAGATACAATCCGATGATGATGATTACCACTGGCCAAAACGGAATATCGAGATCGAACCAATCCAGGTTGCCTGCCAGCCAGAAAAATCCCACCACGATCAGCACAAGCCCCCAAAACGTATTATCCCGGCGCTTTCGAGACTTCCGCTGCGGTTTGCCGCCCAATTCCTCAATTTTCTCATTGATCTGTCCTAAAGCGTCATTGACCCGTTGATTGACACTGTCGATAACCTCATCGATTTTCTGGTGAATGTCCTTGGGTTGATCGGATTGATTATTATTCTCCGCCACTGTAGAACCTCTTATTGCTTATGTATATCAAATTCATTGAGTGGTAATGCCACGGGGAGTGGCGACTAAAGTAGTTCCATCTTGATCAAACGCCGTTACGGTGATTTCGTAGCTGGACGGGGATACCGTACCGTCGTAAACGTAACTGAAAAATGCGAAATTAACGCCCAGGGAAAGAGTCATATACGCTCTCCCACGGGTATCAACTAATGCCTCTGTCAAATCAGCCACACTTCCATAGTTCGAATTTGGGAAGTCTTCGTGGTCAATCTCATACATTCCCAAACCCTGTCGAAATTGATCCATGTCTGCCCGTGCTGCACCCACTTTTGCCCGATCCTGCACCCCCACGTACCGAGGAACCGCTATCGCCGTAAGAATGCCAATAATGACACAGACGACTAAAATTTCGAACAACGAGAACGCCTGCTCATTTCGAATAATCTTCGCCCTCAACTTTCGCCGCATATTGTTCTCCACACTATTGTTTCAATTACTTGTCAAAATCAAGAAAGCGATTGCCACCCTATAATGAAACACCGTACTCTTCACTATGGGGAATGCACCGCACCGGCAATCTCCTGCATCAAACTTGACTCCGGCGGCTGCTTTTCCAACACATTGCCCACTACAACCCAATCTGCACCGGCTTCGATTTTCTTATGCGCTTCTTCGGGAGTACGGATCCCACCGCCAATCACCAACGGAACACTGATGGTCTCCCGTACCGACCGGATCATCTCTTCCGGTACCGACAACCGTGCCCCGCTGCCACCCTCCAGATAGATTAATTTCAACCCCAAATATTCCCCGGCTAATGCGTGAGATTCAGCAATGTCCAACTTATCGCGAGGAATCGGTCGGGTGTCGGAAATATACTGCACCGTGGACACTATACCGGATTCCACTAAAATATAGCCGGTGGGAATTACTTCCAATCCCATTTCCCGAATAATGGGCGCCGCTTGCACATGATCTCCAATCAAATGCTGTGGATTACGTCCGGAAATCAGCGACAGAAACAGCAGAGCATCGGCATGGGCGGACAACTGTTGTACCCCACCCGGAAACAATATCACCGGCACATCCACCGTCCCTTTCACCCGCTGCACCACCCCGTCGAAGTTATAGGTGGTCAACAGACTCGACCCGATCAACAACGCATCACAACCACTCTTTTGTGCTTCCAGCGCTCGACGCTCTATGACATCGATATCGTGCCGGTCTGGATCTAACAGAACCATCAGCCCCGCACCACGACGCTCCCGGACCTGAAGTAAATGTTCATAGATTGTCATGATTCCCTTCCCTCGGAATCAGCCGGATGCCTGCCGACCAAATCCGACTTCCCGGAAAATCTCTTGTACATTAGTTAACACGGATTCCAACTTTTCCAATTCCTTACCACCTGCGGTAGCCAAATGTGGTTTCCCACCGCCGCCGCCCCCCATCTTCCTGCCGATCGCCTTCGCAACCATCACCACATCCACCCCATCCTTAACCAAATCAGGAGTCGCCACACACACCACCGCCGGACGGTCATCAAGCGACGCGCCCAATATCCCCACACCGCTGCCCAATTTATCCCGTATCATATCCCCCATTTTCTTCAAATCTTCCATCGATCCGGTAGAAACCACCGCGGTAATATACCGGATCCCTTCATATTCCTGTGCGCTGTCCAGCAGCGAACCCATGGACGCATCCGCTGCCTGCAGCTTGACGGTCTCCAGTTCCCGCTCCATTGCCCGGCGTTCATCCAATACCTTCAGCAGTTTTTCGTAGATGTCTGACCCATGACTCTGCAACGCATCCTGCATCTGATCCAAGGTACGCGATTGTTCCTGCGTCCAGGCAATCGCCGGCGAACCGGTTACCGCATCGATCCGGCGAATCCCCGCTGCCGCAGCCGTCTCCGACCGGATTCGCACCAACCCTATATCACCGGTAGCACGAACATGGCAACCCCCGCACAACTCCTGGCTGATCCCAGGAACCCGCACCACCCGCACATCCTCCCCGTACTTTTCCCCGAAAATGGCAATCACCCCCTGTTCCTGCGCCTTCTTGAAGGTAGTGTATTCATACTCGACTGGAATATTCGCCTGCACCCACTCATTAATCTGCCGCTCCACTTCCTCGATTTCTTCCTGGGTGGCTTTCTGCATCTGGTTATAATCGAATCGCAGGTAATCCGGATGCACCAACGATCCCGACTGGCTGACATGCATCCCGTACATCTTCCGTAGTGCCGCTTGCATCAGATGGGTCACGGTATGATTCCGTTGAATCGCCTGACGCCGTTCCCACCCCACCGTTGCCGTCACTTCCGGATCAGGTTTTTCAGCGGACTTATAGTTAATTTTCTCGCTAGGCAGGCCAGGCTTAATCCTGCCGATATGTAGAATCTCATTCCCCGCCCACTGCGTGTCCTCGACTTCAACCATGAAATCCTTGACCTCAATCCACCCCTGGTCCCCAACCTGACCACCGGATTCCGCATAAAACGGTGTCCTGTCCAACGTCAACTGCGCCTGATCGCCATCCAAAAACCACCGGCGAATCTGCGCCTGGCATTCCAACTTATCATGCCCGATAAATTCCGATGACGCCCCATCCGACACCACCACAAACCGGTCATCGATCTGCAAATCACTACCGCCGCCGAACTTCTGCGCCGACCGAGCCCGTTCCTTCTGAAGCTCCATCTCCCGGCTAAACCCATCGGTATCCACCGTCAACCCGTCTTCCCGCGCCATCAATTCGGTCAAATCCAACGGAAACCCATAGGTGTCGTACAGCCGGAAAGCCTCTTCCCCGCTAATCACGGTGTCCTGGGAAACTCGAAGACCGGCGGTGATCCCGCCGTAAATTTCCAATCCCCGGTCCAAGGTCTTCCCGAACGCTTCCTCTTCCGCCTTGATCACCATTTCCGCATGCGGCTTCTTGTCCTTGATCTCCGGAAACGTATCCCCCAAAACCTCCACCACCGTATCCACCAACCGGTACAGCATCGGTTCGTGGACCTCCAGCTTACGGGCAAACCGCGACGCCCTTCGCAGGATTCGGCGAATCACGTATCCCCGACCTTCGTTACTGGGCATCACCCCGTCGGCAATCGCAAATGTCAAACAACGGATATGATCCGAAATCACCCGATGCGGAATCCTGTCACCTCCAACCTCATAGGGCACCCCGGTGGTTTGACCGATTTGCTCGATGATGGGAGCAAACAAATCGGTCTCATAGTTGGATTCCACCCCCTGCAGCACGGTACAGAACCGTTCAAACCCTGCTCCGGTATCCACGTGCTTCGCCGGCAGCGGTTCCAGGTGTCCATCGCCTTTATTGTCTAATTGGATAAATACTAAGTTCCAAATCTCGATATACCGCTGGCAGTCGCCGTTCACTTCGCACCGGTGCGGCGTCCCCTTCAAATTGCAAAATTCTTCCCCCCGGTCGATATGGATCTCCGAACAAGGACCACAGGGTCCCCTTTCCCCCATTTCCCAAAAATTATCCTTCCTCCCGTGACGGGACACATGGGAAGGGTCGATATCGGTGTCCGATTTCCAAATTGATTCCGTTTCCTCGTCTGCCGGCACCCCCTCTATCCCCTCAAACACCGTGGCATACAGCTTATCTTTCGGGAAACCAAACACATCGGTCAACAACTCCCACGCCCACGCAATCGCCTCACGCTTGAAATAATCCCCGAACGACCAATTCCCCAACATCTCGAACAAGGTTTGGTGGTACAGTGACTGCCCCACTTCTTCCAAGTCGTTATGCTTGCCCGATACCCGAATACACTTCTGAGTATTCACCACCCGAGGCGACGGCGGCACCGCTCGCCCTAAGAAATAATCCTTAAACTGATTCATCCCGGCATTGGTAAACAGCAGTGTGGGGTCGTTAATCGGCACCACCGGCGAACTGGGAACGATCGCATGCCCCCGTTCCCGAAAAAAATCAATATATTGTCGTCGAATTTGCGAACTGGTCATTTGCTGCGTAATTGCAAGGCAATCTGTATGTGTTTCTTTTCCAATAAATCGATCTTGATCTGTTCCGGAAATCGCTGCCCCTTGCGACTATAAAGCAGCACAATCCAAGGACGATCCGGAAAATTGGCATTTCCCCTAAATACCACTCCGGTTGAGCCGATTAAATCCTCGGAAGGATGCGATGTGATACTAACCGTGGCGCCCACCGGAAAAATGTTAATAATATTGATCGCATTCCCCACCACGTGCGAATTTAGCTCCTGACCCGCCATAGTGATGATCTTTTCCACCGCATCCATCGGCGACAACGGTGGGTCAGTAACATTTGGATCCATCAAATTGTCATACGTATTCGCAACTACCAGGATTTCCGCCATTCGGAAAATGTGCCCTAGTTGGCGGGGTCGATTTTTTAGCGGTTCCGTATTCGTGCCCACCATACCATATGGGTACCCGCTTCCATCCTGATATTCGTGGTGCTGCTCCACGCAGGCGGCTTCGGAATAAGACGCCTGAGTGTATTCTTTCAACAACTTGCCACCCAACACCGGATGTTGCATCGCTAATTCCCGTTCCTTTTCATCCAGTTCATCCGGTTTCTTATCTAAGATCGACGGCACCACCATCTTCCCGACATCGTGCATCAACCCCCCCATTCCAAGGATATTCAGTTCCTTCCGGTCGAACCGGTACTGCTTCCCAATCAACAAACTGAGAATCGTGGTGTTCAACGCATGTTCATATTGCCTGCCAAAATACCCACGAAACAACGGCGCTTCGAATGCGGATGTATTATTGCTAACCAAATCATCGATAATATTCGCAACCAGCACCTTAAAATCCGCTACATTAATCACTTTCTTATACTGCGTTCCTTCATCCAACAGTCGATTGACGTCCTGCACGGTCACTTCTCTGATCTCGGAAGCGCTAGTGATTTTATCGAAAGAACGATTCAAAATACGGCTGACTTGCTGCCGCACCTTGTCGGAAATCATTTCCGGCGGAAAAACATCTTCCGTGCCCGGCTCTTCTATATATACCTGATAGAACCCGTGCTTCTTTAACTGCTGAATCATGCCGTCAACCAACGCCACACCCCTGCCCACCAATAGCCGATAGCTATCGTCATAGACTGACTTGGCAATCACCATCCCAGGCTTCAGCTCATCAACAGAAAACAGCCGCATGATCTCTTTTCAAAACCTACAATTATGGAAATCCAAGGCACTAATTCAACGAGATTTGTATCCCTTTCTTCTCCATCAAATTAATGGTAATCTTATCCCTAAATCGATTCCCCTTCGCATCGTGCAGGAGAATAATCCAGGGATGATCCAGGGCACCCTCATTCGCCTTGAAAACCACCGCACTCGCCCCATCCACTTCCACTACCAAGTTCGACCTCACCCTCACCGTAGCACCCACCGGGAACACATTGACGCTGTTGACCGCCGATGCCACCACATGACTGTTCAATACCGTACCACCCAAATTGATTAGCCGTTCCACCGCCTCCACCGGCGTCAACGGCGGATTGGTCATCGACGGATCCAATAGATTATCATACGTGTTCGCCACTGCCAAAATTTCTGCAGCACGAAATATACGCCCCTTTTCCTTAGGTCGGGTACGAATCGGCTCGGTATTGGTTCCAAAATACCCCTTTGGATATCCCTTGCCGTCCTGTCGTTCGTGATGTTGTTCCACGCTGGCAACTTCCGCATAGCTGGCTTGAGGAATCTTGTCCAAAAGCTTGGCACCGAATGCAGGATGCTCTTTCATCTTCTCCACATCTTCGTCGGTGTATTGATCCGGATGCTTTTCCAGCACATCCGGGAACAACATCTTCCCCACATCGTGCAGCAACCCCGCCATCGCTAACACATTCAATTCCTTGCGGTCGAATCGGTATTGCCTGCCGATCAACACACTCAAAATCGCCGTATTCAATGCATGTTCGTATCGCTGACCCATATACCCCCGAAACAACGGCGACTCGAACATCGATACGTTATTATCGATCAGGTCATCAAGTATATTCTTGATAATAGACCTGACGTCCGGAATGCTGACTAAATGACGATACTGAGTGCCTTTGTCAAGCAGTGTGTGAATATCCTCTATAGAGGCATCCTTAATTTCGGAAGCCGTCGTGACTTTGGTAAACGTGCGGTTGAGGATCCTGGTCGCCTGAGTCCGAGTCTGATCGGTAATCATATCGGAAGGAATCACATCCTCTGTTCCGGCTTCCTCGATATAGACCTGAAAGAACTCTTGTTTCTTGAGACGCGCAATCAACTTGGCATCCAGCGCCACCCCTTTGGACACCAACAGTCGATAATTGTCATCATAGATCGCCCGAGCCATCACCATTCCCGGTGTCAGCTCGTCCACAATCACCAGCCGCATAAACGTTCAACTCCCCTAATATTAAACTATTGCCTATGATCTAATCCCGATACCCCCCGGCGGATACCTTCCCAGCCGAATCCTTTTCGTCCCAACGAATGCGATAATTTCTTTACCTCCGCATCGGTAACATCATCCGAATGCGTCCGGCGCCATTTCTCAACCAATCCGGAAATCAAATCCTCCTCGGGAAACTCCTGATATACGTCGGACAGCACATCGTCTATCAACTCCCGCGATATCCCCCGCTTAACAAGCTCCAACGCAAGCAGCTTCCGTCCCCGGGGGGATTGCTTCAATCGATAACGGCTGTATTCCAGCGCAAACGCCCGGTCGTTCAAATACCCCAACTCTTCCAGCCGGTCCAGCGCCCGATTAATATCCCCGCGGGGAAATCCCTTCCGCGCGACCTTGGTAAACAGTTCCCATCGGGAATGGCTGCGACGCGCCAAGAACCTTAGCGCCGCTTGATAAGCATCCATCGGGCTTGCGGCAGCGGTCATGACGCAGCTTCAGGTGCCGCTTCCTCGGCTGTCATCCCTAATTTCACCCGGAGCTTCTGTTCGATATCCGAGTAGATATCCTGATTCTCCACAAGGAATTCACACGCCCGGTCACGTCCCTGTCCCAACCGTTCGTCCTGATAGGAATACCACGTGCCGCTGCGTCGTATTATCTCGTGATCGGTCGCCAATTCCACAATATCCGCCACCTTTGCGATTCCCTTCCCGTACACGATATCGAATTCCGCTTCCCGGAACGGCGGCGCTAACTTATTCTTTACCACCTTGACCCGAGTCCGATTCCCTACTATCTGAGCGCCGTCCTTCAACGAGGCAATTCGACGGATATCCAGCCGTACCGTCGCGTAAAACTTCAACGCTCTACCACCAGTGGTGGTTTCCGGATTGCCGAACATCACTCCGATTTTCATCCGTAACTGGTTGATAAAAATCAGGCTGGTCATTGATTTCGCCACCGTGGAGGTCAGCTTCCGAAGCGCCTGGGACATCAACCGAGCCTGGAGACCCATATGCGAATCCCCCATCTCCCCCTCGATTTCCGCCCGGGGAACCAATGCCGCCACCGAATCCACCACAATCACATCCAGCGCTCCCGACCGCACCAACGTTTCTGCAATCTCCAACGCCTGTTCCCCGGTGTCGGGCTGGGAAATCAGCAGGTTATCAAGATCCACACCCAAATTCTTGGCATAGCGCGGATCCAGCGCATGTTCCGCGTCGATAAACGCCGCCAATCCGTCATTCTTCTGTGCCTCCGCAACCAAATGCAGCGCCAACGTGGTCTTCCCCGACGCTTCCGGTCCAAATATCTCCGTCACCCTGCCTCGTGGAATCCCGCCCACACCCAACGCATAATCCAATGACAACGCACCGGTGGAAATCGTAGCGATGCTGATTCGGGCGGAATCATCGCCCAATCGCATGATCGATCCCTGACCGAACTGCTTCTCAATCTGCGCTAAAGCTAATTCCAACGACCGTTTTTTGACATCAGTCTCATTTTCTTTTGCCATGAAAGTATTACCTCCCCGATTGTATGATAGTTATCCCCTACGAATTCGCAGGCAGTAACGAAATAGTATGTATCACTGAGTACACAGCACCGGTGGGCTGCAGATCGCTTTGCATCAACCGGATTTCCAACGCCGGAAACTCCCGCTTAGGAAACCCTAACTGCTCCATCTGGCGCACGATATTATCGATACCTTGAGGGCTCTTTACCCGCCCCAAGGTTAAATGCGGATTAAACTTACGTTTCTCCCTATCGAACCCTAACGGTGCCATCGCAGCCTCCACCGCTTCCTGCACCGCCATCAAACTGTCACCCCCATCCAAACCAACCCACATCACTCGAGGTCGGCGGGAATTGGGGAAACACCCCACCCCTGCCGCACTCACCGTGAATGCCTTCGACGATGACACTGCCGCGTCCAAAGCACCGATCACATCCGGGATCAAGCCTGGTTCCACATCACCCAAGAACTTGAGTGTTAGGTGCATGCCCTCCGACCTTGCCCAGGATATTCGTGCTCCATACTGCTTCAGGGAGCGCTGGAGCCCGGCAATCTCCGCCTTCACATCTTCCGGAATATCGATCGCAACAAAACACCGAAGGGGCTTGGATGTGTCGGTCGCCATCTATTAATCACAATAATGGTTTAACGAATGAATTGTTGATCCAAAGATTATGAATCCACCTGTGAGGTATCTTCCAACAACGCACACCATAAACGGTACAGCAGCGCATGAGCAAACCGCCCCTTGTTGACTTTCCGAATATCGGCAAATCGGTACTGGAATGCCTGGGCGTCGCCATTGGGCTTCGCCAATCCCACCCACAACGTCCCCACTGGCTTCTCGTCAGTACCCCCAGTGGGTCCAGCAATCCCGGTGGTGGACGCCCCCCAATCAGTACCGCCGTATTCCTTGATCCCCAACGCCATTTCCCGTGCCACCTCTTCGGACACCGCCCCATACTCATCCAACGTTTCCACCGACACCCCCAACATGTCAACCTTGGATCGATTGGAATAGGTGACAATCCCCCGCTCAAAAAAACTGGAACTACCCGGAATATTGGTAAACATATTGCTCACCATTCCGCCGGTGCACGATTCAGACACAGCCAATGTCTGTCCGCGATTGGTCAAAATCTGCCCGATCACCGCTTCGATAGAGTCATCGTTGGAGCTGTAGATATGATCCCCTATCGCCTCCCGAATGTATCCTTCTGCCCGAGCGATCTGCGCCTGCGCTTCGAACGAATCCTCTGACCTCGCCATCATCCGGATATCCACCCCAAACAACCCGGGCAGGAACGCCAGCTTCACTAACTCATGCAGGGCATCCAGAGAAGAAATCTTACTCAGAATATAGGATTCCCCGATGCCGCTGAATCTTAAAACCTTCTGGTGATAAGGACTGGTTCCCATGATGCCGCGCAGCTTAGGGAGAATAAATTCCCGCAGGATATTCTCCATCTCCGACGGCACACCAGGCACCGCAAAGAAATGCCGATCCTCCTTGATAAAGTATATCCCCGGCGCCGTTCCCACCGGGTTATTCATGGATTCCGCACCCGCCGGAAACATCGCCTGATCCTCTAAAGTGGTCGGAGGCGGAAGCCCGCGTTTCTCATACCGCTCGCGTATTATCTCCAACAAATCTTCGCGCAGTTCCAGATAGGTATCAAAGAACTTGGTGATTACCGGCTTGGTCAAGTCATCGGGCGTCAGTCCCAATCCCCCGGTCACGATCACTACTGTCGCACGGACGAACGCCTTGGATAATGCAAAGTATATATCCTCTGCCTGATCACCCACCGTGGTGATCCAGGACGTATTTATCCCGATATTGCCCAGCTCCCGGGCAATCAAGGTAGCATTGGTATTGACGACCTTCCCTAAAAGAAGCTCATCACCAATGGTAATTATTTCCGCAAGCGGTCTACTCAATGGATATCTTTAAATATAACTATATTTACACCAGAAGTCAATCAAAAAACGCCTGTAAAGTCCATGCTGCTTATCTATCACTTCTCTTACTCTTAACCCTGTAATAATAATAGTCTGAACCGGTCATAACTCCCGGATCCGTCCAAGTAGTATCCGTGGTAGTACCCACCGAATCTCCCTGAGTCGGAACAAAATTAGGATTCTGACTGCGATAGATCTCGTACCAATCTACTTCACCGGGAGGAGACCACCTTAGACGTGCGTCGGCTGCTTCCTTTTCGATAGTCAGATCCCGAATCGGGTGGGGAGTACCAAACAGGATATCCTCCAATGCGTTGACAAATGCAGTCATATCCGCCATGGTGCCGGTGGAAACCCGCAGCCAGTCACCCATACCCCATCCGCGGCGAACATAGATCCCCCGCGAATTAAGCTCACTGTAAACCGGCTCCGAATTCGTGCCGCAGTCCACCATCACAAAATTAGCCTCCGAAGGAATATAATCCAATCCCATCCGGGTAAATTCGCCGTAAAGAAAAGCCTTCGCCTGATTATTCAATGCAATAGTATCCGCTATATGCTGAGAATCATCAAGTGCCTCTACACATCCTGCTTCCGTCACTCGCCCTAAACTCGCCAGAATCTTGAAAGCGGAGAGAGTATCGATACTACTTTCCCTGGCCATGCCAAATCCCCCCCGAGCACCGGCAAGCCCGTGCACCTTGGAAAACGTCTTGATGATAAGAAACTTCCGTCCATCAAGGATGTAGCTGACAAAATCCGGATAGGTTGGATCACTGATGTACTCCGTGTATGCTGCATCCACCACCACCATGATGTCAGTGGGCACATTGGACATAAACGACTGAAAATCCGTAGGATCTATCAAAGTCCCGGTTGGATTAGTGGGATTCGTGATTATGATCATCTCGGTATCAGGACCAATCGCATTCAACATCGCAGTCAAATCATGACGGTAATCAGTCGTCAGCGGCACTTCTACCACTGTTGCGCCGCGATTGATAGCTTCCGAAGCCATCTGACCATAGCTTGGATCCGCCCAGATCAACTCCTCCCCCGGATCCAAATATGCGTCCGCAGCTAAGTGAATAATTTCCGAAGCACCGGCTCCGAAAATAAAATTGTCTCCGGACAGCCCATACTGCGTCGCCAGCTCCGAACGTAAGTTCGAGTTCGACCAACTCGGGTAGAGGTGTGCCGACGAAGCCGCATCCTCCATGGCGGTAATCGCATCCGCTGATGGTCCCAACGGATTTTCGTTATAACAGATCCGGATGGAACGCGGGTCTGTTTCCGGAATAATCAACGATCCCGGATGAGTGTCAGCCCGAAGCATACCGGGAAAGTTCATCAATGCTAATCCGCCCAAAGTTCCCGCTACCCCCGTCTTTAGGAACCCACGGCGGCTGAGCCCCTCGTTGGATTTCTTGAATTTCTTCATGGTGTCATCTCCTACGTCAAATTTTTTCCTTTCCTGACTCCATATTAACAACGATATTTAAAAAGCACTCATACCCAATCGAACTATCAATATCGTATATCCTGCCGCTAAAATGTCATCTATCATAATCCCCCACCCTCCGGGAAGCTTCTGCGAATTCCCCACCGGAAAGGGCTTCAATACATCGAACGCCCGCAGCAGCACAAATCCAATCCCCCACAACAACCATTCCTTGGGCAGAAACGACAGCACCAGCCACATGCTGACCGCTTCGTCGATGATAATCGGACTGGCATCGTGCCCTAACTTCTTTTCCGCCACAAACGACACCCACACACCCACTAAGAACAATATCGGCAGCCCAACCCATATCCATAAACCCTCAATCGGCGGCAGCATCCACACCACCATCCAAACCACCAGGCAACTAACCGTCCCCGATGCAACCGGGAAATACCCAATTCCGAACAAAGTAGCAACCATTCGAGCGATAAAGCGCATCATCGCAGCTTCAACTTCCGTAAAAATTCCCGATTCCCCATCACATAATCCACCAGCGATATCACCGTCACCAAAGTGACAAACGCCAGCAGCCAGTATGTAAATCCTTTAAACCACCACAGCGGAACAATCTCCCGGACAATATCCAGTATCAGGATAATCAATATCGACGGTCCCTGCGCCATCGCCTTGAATTTTCCACTTTGACGAGCCGCCAACACCACGCCGTTCATACTGGCAAGAGTACGGATATAACTAACTACAATATCCCGGTAAAAAATAAACGCGATCATCCACACCGGTGCATATCCCGCCGCTAAGAAGCACAAGAAAATCGTGAAACGACTGACGCTGTCCGCCAACGGATCCGCAATCTTCCCGAAATCCGTGGTCTCGCCACGTTTCCGAGCGATAATCCCATCAAACAAATCCGTCAGCTCATTGATCCCCACAATCACAAACGCACCAATCCGTGCCCACAATCCGTGAGACATAAACACGAAAATAAACACCGGCGATAGCAACAGCCGGGAAATCGTCATTACATTGGATATTGTCATCCGCAGAGTAAGATCCTTCCTAAATGGGCAGAGTATTCCCCATTAAGTTAATGTAATAAAAAAAATCGACTATTTCAATAGGGAAATGATGTTAACCTTACTTTTTAGACCAAACAGAGCAGAGACAACATCACACTTCGAAGTGAATAGCGTAGTAATTCTACCGGGGATACGGTCCTTATAAGAATACATAACATAGAAATTGGCTTGACCCTTGGTAATCACCAGTTCCGCCCAGTTCAACGCCTCATCGAGTTCCGGGCTCTTTTCCTTCCAACTGATACCCAAAGTATCCGGACCGGCTAAAAACACCCGTGACGCCGCTTCACCAATCCCAATCACCTCACCGTCCTCTATGGTGGCATCGCTGGTAATGGGACCTCCCCTAAGGGGCAAAATCACTTCAGCCCCAAACCCCCGTAACAGCTTCACCAGCACCTTATCAAAAGCCAATTCCCCCACATTATCCGGTATATAGAGGATTTTCTTGGACCTTCGACACAAATCGTACCCCTCATCGACATCGTTGACCGGAAACCCGGCATCCAACTTCGCCTGCAGCATCCGTTCGATCTCTTCCGGAGCAAATCCGTATCCGGTACCCACCGTCCGGAAATCCAAATGGTTCGCCACCACCGCCCATTGCACCGCTTCGGTAAAACGTTCCTTGTCCGACAGCCCTTCCAGCCGCTTTTCCAACCGTGCCGCTAGCTCCATTCCCACTCGGTTGCAATCATCCCGAAGCTCCTTAAACGGGATGGCTATACCGGTGCTGCGCTTGATCTCCCGGTGCACTTCTGTGATGTAATAGGACGGCAGCTCGCCGCATCGGAACTCATCACGTAAAAACTCCAGGCAGCGTTTCATAATTACCGCCTGGAGCTCCTGATCGACATCCAACAATTCCAACGCCCCCACCACATCGTCAACGATGCACGGCAGGCATGGCATACGGGTAATCAAATAATTCTCCTTTTATTCTTATCATCTCTGCCCGTTGCTGACAGGTGTTTACACCTGGAAGTCCGCCAACCGGCGGATCATCCCCGCCCCCATTCTGTCATCCCCGCGTAGGCGGGGATCCAGGTTCGTAGCACGGGCTTCCAGCCTGTGCTTTCTTCATCAGCACCCGATTTCAATCGGGTGATTCATTGCCACACAACCCCAAGGGTGGGCGGGTGGGGGGTTGGGTGGCAACTTGTCAACTTGTTAACTTGCCAACCCTGTCCGCCCACTGGCGGATTGCCAACTTCCTCCAACAACACCTCTGCGTTCTCTACGTGAGAATCTTATTCACACCGCACCAACAACTCCTCCCACCGCTTGTCCAATTCCGCCTGAAGCTGATCGATCACCGGTCGGTTATTGGGTTGAAACAAATGCCGGAATCGCCCCTGACCTTCCAGGAACTTCTCCACAGGAATCTTCTCTTTGGGCTTGTAATTCAGCTTCCACTTGCCGTCGATTACCTCAAAATGAGGCCAAAAACAGCTTTCCAACGCCAACCGGTTGTAATGATACGTCTTATCGGCATCGTATTTCCAACCCGGAACACACGGCGCAAGCACATTCAGGAAACACGGTCCCTCAGTGCTAATCGCCGTTTCGATCTTCTTCATCAAATCGGGAAATTTCGCCATCGACCCCTGCGCCACATAGGGAATATGATGCGCTGCCATAATATACGTCAAATCCTTGCGCTCCCCTTTACGCCCGTAACTTGCTTTCCCCACCGGCGTCGTGGTGGTATTCGACCCCATCGGCGTGGACGAACTGCGCTGGTTACCGGTATTTTGATACGCCTCGTTGTCGTAACAGATATACACCATGTCATGACCGCGCTCCATCGCGCCGGACAACGACTGCAGCCCGATATCATACGTACCCCCGTCCCCGCCCACTGCGATAAAACACACCTTGTCTTCCATCTTCCCCTGCCGCCGTAACGACGCATAAGCCGCTTCCACGCCGGAAATAGTAGCGGCGGAATTCTCGAATGCGTTGTGTATGAATGAGCACTTCCAGGCGGTATACGGGAATATTGTGGTAGATACTTCCACACAACCGGTGGCGATGCCCACCACCGGAAAATATCCTAAGTGATTGGCAATATTGACCGCCATCCGCATCACCGGCGGCGCACCGCATCCCGGACATAACCGGTGTCCCGGTGCTAACAGGTCTCCGCCCTGTGCCAAGTCTTTCAATCTTATCATTATATGAAACTCCTTACGGATTAAGTACGAAGGTTTAGATACCCCAAGCGCTGCTTGACCTGACCGGTAGCGGTAATGTCCTTAAGGTCATCGTACGCCACCCGGATATGATCGTTATCACACGGCTTGCCGCCCAAACCATAAATGTAATTCACCAACAGCGGCGGATCGGGCTTGCCGAATAGTGCGCTGCGCACTTCAAGATGCACCGGACCGCCGTCGGCGCCGTAAGCGATACTGCGGTCCAGCACCGCCAACGCCTTCAACGGCATCAACACTTTCGCCAATTCTTCCGCCGGAAACGGACGATACATCCGCAGCTTCACAAATCCAGCCGCCACCCCTTCGTCTCGAAGTTCATCCACCACTTCCCGGGTGGCGCCGGCGGTGGAACCCAGCACCAGCACCGCGATTTCCGCGTCATCCATCCGGTACGCCTCGAAGAAATCGTAACACTGATCCCCGCCGAAATTCGCCTGGAATTCCTTCCCCACATCCAAAATTACCGGCGGTGAGGCATCGATCCCCTGCATCTGAGATATCTTATGCTCGAAATAGGAATCGGAAAACGTCATCGGTCCGAACGTCACCGGATTCTGCCGGTCCATCAACGAATATCGCGGCTGATATTCCCCGATGAACGCCTGCACCTTATCCTGGTCATAGATGTTCACATTTTCCACCCCGTGCGAAATGATGAACCCGTCCAAACACACCATCACCGGTGTCAATATATCGGGATGTTCCGCGATCCGGATCGCCTGAATCGTATTTTCGTATGCTTCCTGAGCGTTTTCCGAATGTAAATGAATCCAGCCTGCATCGCGAGCTCCCATGGTGTCGGAATGATCGCCCTGGATATTGATAGGTCCGCTTAACGCCCGGTTCACCACCGGCATCACAATCGGCAGCCGAGCAGCGGACACGATGTACAATATCTCCCACATCAACGCCAATCCGCAGGCGGCGGTGGCGGTCATCGACCGGGCTCCAGCCGACGCCGCCCCCAACGTCGCCGACATGGCGCTGTGTTCCGATTCCACTAACACTAATTCGGTATCCACATCACCGTCCGCATGGAAATCTGCGAATTTCTGCATCAACGATGTCTGTGGGGTGATAGGATAAGCGGCGCACACATCCGGGTTGATCTGTTTCATCGCCCACGCCACCGCTTCATTCCCCGTTAATGCTAACAGTTGCGGCATTTCATTATCCTCTAATTTAAATTAATTATCTTCTATAGCCATGTTCCCGCCAGGTTTCAATCCCGACCGGTCGGGAGTAACCTGGCGGACATCGTAGGTTGGGTTCCGCGAACCCGACGCGTAGGGGCTGTCCGCCTACCGGCGGATCGCGCCCTCTGCTGACAGGTGTCTACACCTGGAAGTCCGCCAACCGGCGGATTTCGATATTCGATATTCGAATTTAAATTGTTCCCGGTTTTCACATCCCCCCCGGTTCCCGGGGGGGAACATAAAGGGGGGGCACTTGTCAACTTGCTAACTTGCAAACTTGATCACTTTTTTATCATCTCCAACGCACTGACCAATAAATATCGTGCTGTCGGGTGTCAACGAATCTCGATTCCTCACCCGACAGTTCCCCAGTGCCCGAGTTATTTCTTTATCATCTTGAGTGCACTCGCCTTCGGAGGACACTCCACAGCGCACAATCCACACCCCTTGCAATGGTACGTATCGATCCCCACCACCTTACCGTCCTCGATCAAAATCGACGAATCCGGGCACACCACCCAGCAGATAAAGCAGTGGGTGCACTTATCCGGATAGAATTCCGGCACAAACGTGGTCCAGCTTGCCGTATCGTACTCTGCGGCATTCCCTGCTTCATGGATCAGGATGCCTATCGGAAGTTCCTTATACGGCGCATTCAAATAATCCTTCATATCCTTTCCTCTGTATTTCAAATTTATCGTGCTGTCGGGTGCCCTCACCCGACAGTCCGGCTTCTGACGGATCCGCCCACCGGCGGATTACCGGGGGGGAACAAAAGGGGGGGCACTTTTAAACTTGCACACTTGCCAACTTTCTCACCATCTCCGCCCTCAGTGGAGTAGATAAGGCAATAGTAGATACTGCTCG
>CBDVBD010000026.1:0-26627 GCA_965372135.1 uncultured bacterium
CAAAACCCAGCAACAGATAATCTGTGTAACCAGGGATGAACACATTCTTGTTTCCGGAGATGCTGAACAAGTGATTGCCACACAATCGGAAAAGAAGCTTGTGGTCATTACCGGCGATATAAACAACAAGGAGATTCAGAAGCAGATTCTGGAAATATTTGAAGGTGACAGGTTCGCACTATTGGAAAAGAGCAGGAAGCTTAGCCGGATTCTGGAGTGATTTAGAGAGCAGGAAGTATTCCAGTACGGCTTCGACAATAGATTCTTCTTCCGCTGGTGCAGTTATATAAGTCCAGAAATCCTTCAAGAAAAGTTCTAATAACGTCTCGTTAAGCCTGCGAATGAAAAAGGGTCTTGTAATTCATGATATTACAAGACCCTTTTATTATTAAAACATCCTGGTTATAACAACCTATTTACTTAATTAGTATTAACTTTTTCACTGCCATAAAGTTGTTCGCCGCCATTTGGCAGAAGTAAGTTCCGCTGGATAATTTGGAAGCATCGAATGTGACCTGGTACACACCAACACCGCACCAATTGTCCATTAGATTTGCAACTATCCTGCCATGGATGTCGAAAATTGCGATCCTGATATTCCCGGGTTGAGGCAGTGCGAACGCAAGGTTGGTAACGGGATTGAAAGGATTGGGATATGGGGGTTGCAAAGCGTATTCAGTGGGGATTTCAGTGTTTTCCAACCATAGGAGACCGTTGGTGGTAATGTCAAGGATTACGTGGATGCTATCGGGGCTTTGAAGGGCACCTTCTGCGTGTATGACAATGTCGTGTTCATAGATGCCGGGAGATAATCCGGAAATATTGACCACGAATACTGTATCTTCAAATGTCGGCGGTACCGGACCTCCGGAAGTGTCCGACAATTCCAGCCAAGAAGCACTCTCTATGGCTTCAAAATAAAAGGACCCTCCGCCAGCATTGGCGATAGTAAAGGTTTCCGGGCTGGGGATTTCGCCCCCTTGCGTGACATGAAAGATGATTTCTTCACGCTCCAATAGCAGTACCGATTGAGATTCAATATTGAAGATCACATGGACAGTATCAGGGCTTCCTTGAGCGCCGGAAGCTGTGATTACGATATCTCCTTCATAGGTGCCGGCAATTAAACCGGTAGTATCCACCGATACGGTATCGGCAGCGGATGGTGGCACCGGTCCGCCGCTCATGTTTGATACCGAGAGCCAGGATATGTTTTCGGTGATAGTATAATCGAATGTCCCGGTACCGATATTGGTGATTTGAATTATCTGATCATCAGGAATGTCTCCTGCAATTTGTGTGATAAAGATCAGGGTGTCTGGAGTCACAGACAAAATGGGACTTTGCGTGATTTCCAAAGACACAATTACAGTATCCGGGTTGTTCAAAGCACCGGGAGCATGTACAATAACATCGCCTTGGTAGTCACCTACCTGTAATCCTGTGATGTCAAATGTGATGACAATATTGTCCATGGGAGGTACCGGTCCGCCATTGGTGGTGGATACCGATAACCACGATACATTTTCGGTAATGGTATAATTAAATGATCCTGAACCGATATTGTCCACGTAAAAATATGCATCACCTGGGTTGTTTCCTCCGACCTCTGCGTAAGATTGTATATTATCCGGAAGTATCGCTAATATCGGATTCTGAGTGATGAATAAGGTGACTGATACGGTATCGGGGCTGCCCTGAACGCCATTGGCGACGACAATAAAATAACACTGGTAGGCTCCCGCCGATAATCCGCTAATATCCACCGACACGGTTTCGGTAGCGGTAGGTGGTACCGGTCCACCGGATGTGGGGGTCACATCCAACCAAGATACCGATTCTGAGATGATGTAATTGAAGGTGCCAGAGCCTGCGTTATTGATTTGGAACGTTTGGTTGGCGGGATTATTACCACCAGCCTCCGCGTAAAAAGTCAAGCTTTCCGGTGATACAGATAATATGGGATTCTGAATGATGTTCAATGTTACTGACACGGTATCGGGACTACCTTGAACACCGTTGGCGGTGACGATGATATCGCCCTGGTAAGTGCCCGCTGACAATCCGCTGATATCCACCGATACCGTTCCGGTGGCAGTAGGTGGTACCGGTCCACCGGATGTGGGGGTTACGTTCAGCCAGGATATTGATTCCGATATGGTGTAATTGAAAGTACTACTGCCAAGATTGCTTACCTGGAAAGTCTGGTTGGTGGGATTGCTGCCACCAACTTCTGCGGAAAAGGTCAGGGATTTGGGTGATACTGATAATATGGGATCCTGAGTGACAATTAATGAAATTGACACCGTATCGGGACTGCCCTGGGCTCCGTTGGCGGTGACGATGATGTCACCCTGATAAGTGCCCACCGATAAGCCGCTAATATCCACTGATACCGTTTCGGTGGCAGTGGGTGGTACCGGTCCCCCAAATGCAGGGGATATGGTTAACCAAGATATTGATTCCGATAGGGTGTAATTGAAAGTACCGTTACCAGAGTTACTGATCTGGAACGTCTGGTCAGCGGGGTTTCCGGTTCCAGCGATGCCATAAAAAAATAAGTTGCTGGGCGACACGGACAACGACGGTAATTGCGAATGATAGAGCGCCCCCATATCTGCTACAGTGCCGTCTGGATCAAGGGGACTAGTGGGATTACCACTGTCTATACACGGTGATCCTGACTGCAGATGGAAATCGCTATTCAAGGTATCTACAAATTGGGGGTCGGATGTAATATTACCGGTACCGGACAAGGAGGTTGAGATACAACTATAGGTCAAGTTGATGTTTCCATAAACTTCAGGGCTTGCTGTCGCCTGATTAAAATACACGATGTTATTGTATCCGGAAACCGAAGAAATCGGGTAACCTGACTGGGCATGGATACCGGCTCCACGGCACAAGCTTCCTGAGGATGTAACCCGATTTAATGCGATGGTGTTATTGTATAGATATGGGGCGCAGCTATAGGCAAAAACCCCTGCGCCGTGGATGGTACTTAGGTTGGAATAGATAACATTCCCTTGAATAGTCGCATCAGAATAAGAGCAGCGGACCCCGCCACCTCCACAAGTATGTCAGTCATCGGTAGAGGAGTTATACGCAATCTCACAGTTTATGACTGTTGCGGTATCGGTGTGGGATAAATATATACCTCCAGCATCTTCAGCAAAATTATTAATGATAGTGCATTCGGATATTAATAAACCATTGGCGTATAAAGCAAATATACCCCCACCATCAGCGGCTTGGCAGTTGCGGATGGTGCAATTGAGGATATCAATTCCGGTACGGTTGATATATATACCCCCTCCGCGGGTGTTAGGAGCCCACCTGTTTTTGCAAAATGCAATTTCACACCATTGCAAAATGCAATCCGATGAAGCCCCTTCTTGGAATCGGAGACCACCCCATTTGTGGTCTTCAATAGGATCTTGACGGTCGAAAATAATCGGCTCTTCTTCGGTTCCAACGGCAGTCAATTCTCCATATATATACCAGGTATGACGTCCGTTATGAAGAAATGTAGTCCCGGGATTGATGGTCAAAGACTGACCGGATAACACCTCACAATCCCCATTAACTATATAATTACCAGGACCCAAGCTTCCTGACAATGCACCTTGAATAGTCGGTTGTGCTAACATCGTGATCGGAACCAGTAACATAATGACCAACGTCAGCAAAAAGTAAATTCGCAACCTTAGCATACGTGTCTCCTTTGTGCCTTTTCGGCGAGTAATGATATACGTAACCTTCCAACACTAGGCAGTTGGCGTTATGTATCAGTGCAACCATTGTACCATTAGAGACAGAGTGGAAAAATTTCAGTAATGCTGTGAAAATGCTTGATTTTTTCAGAAATTATAATTATTATAGGTACAAGCCGAGAAAAGAAATTTTTCGTTACTTGTTTTATTCGAATCCACCTCTATAGGGCGCTTAACAGGTACATTAGATCCAAGATGTTTCATTTTGACGGAGGATGAAATGCAACGACATTCATTTTTGGTTGTTGCGATGGTAATCCTGATTGGTTTGGGATCACCAGTCATGGCTCAGTATTCCGGCAGTTACGACGTTGGGGGGGGGTAACATGGATTTTTCAACTCCAGCTTCAGCGGCAGCAATGGTATCGATCTATGGTGTCTCCGGACCGGTCATCTGTAACATCTACAGTGGTGTTTGGACGGGTACGCTTAATTTTCCCCACAACATACCAGGCACCAGCCCCGTGAACACCATCACCTTTAGGAACGCCACCGGACATTCCCCGGTACTCACAGCTAACGATAGAATCATCTACATGAACCGTACCGATTATATCACGATCGAGGGTTTGGAATTTGATGGTTGCGAAGAGAATGCGATTTTCTTTGAAGGCACTGCATCGGATTCCTGTCGGGAAATCCGGATGATTGGCAATTATGTTCACAATTTCGGTACTAATGAATATACAAACTCGGCTGGGATTCTTGGGGATTATTCTGCTGATTGTGAAATAATTGGAAATGAGGTTGATGGTGATGCAAGGGGAATAGCTGTATGGAATAGCGACAGAACCCTCATCGCTAATAACATGGTATACGATTGTGCACTTGGCATTAACCCTGGATGGAGTAATTGTATTGAAGTTTTTTATGGAGCCAATAATCTTATCTACCATAATTCTGCTCGCAGTGTTGCTTCTCATATTCTATATTGCAATAATACTGAAGGCATAACCATATATAATAATGCCTTTACTCAGGCTGGTTCTGGTACCCAATATGCAATTGGTCTGCTTTCAATTTCTTCCGTTGTTAGTGATTACAACGATCTTTATGCGCCTAATTCTAATGTTGGTTACCACCACTATTGGGGTTTAATTCAAACCTTTTCGGGATGGCAGGATACCATGGGGCTAGATGCCAACAGTATTAATGCCAATCCGAATTTTGTCAGCGGGACTAATCTGCACGTCAATGATCCGTCACCGTTGGGATTCGCAGGTATCGAACTTCCTGAAGTCACAGAAGATTATGACGGTGACCCCAGAAAAACCCCTAATCCCGATATTGGTGCCGATGAGTACATTTTCCCGCTCATTGGATCCTACGATATCAATGGAGGCAACAACGACTTCGCAACTATAGATGACGCCATTGCACAAGCCATTAATGTTGGATTGGATGGACATGTATATTTCAATATGTATTCAGACACCTATAACGGGCAGATCGAAATACCAGATATTCCTGAAACAAGCGACACTACCACAATAACAATCCAAGCCGCTGCCGGTCAGACTCCGATTATTACCAACACGACCGGAACCACCCAAACTGACGGTAACGGTTTCTACCTGATTGGCGCTGATTATATTACAATTCAGGGATTCGAGATTACTAACGCCGCCGCTAACGGCATCATGAACACCTTTACTGGATCTGATTCTTCCACTCATAACAGCTTCGTGGGGAACTACATCCACGACATAGGCGTCCTCGGTAATTACGCGGGTATTTATCTCCTTAATAGCCCTGATTGCGAAGTTCTTAGAAATGAGATCGAAAGCGATTACTATGGAATTCAACTAAACCCCAGTGAGCGGTGCCTGATTGCCAACAACATGGTCTATTTCGCTTCGCTAAGCGGCATCTTTGACGATGAAGGAACAGACAACCGCTATTACTTCAATTCAGTGTATCAGGAAATGAATCCCACCACTACATACAATATGTACCTCTATCACGGTACCGACCTCGATGTGAAAAACAACGTCCTCTATCACAGCGGCGGAGGCACTCACTACGCTATTTCCATTGTTGGTGATCTATTAACCTATCCGGTAACTTCGGATTATAACGATCTCTATGCTCCCAGTGCTTATGTTGGATACTACAACGGAAGTCAAACAACCCTTGCCAACTGGCAAACTGCCACCGGATTGGATTCCAACAGCCTTAACGTTGATCCTGATTTTGTCAGTTTAGGTACTCCGGATTTGCACGTCAACTCGACTTCACCGCTCGAAATGGCAGGAACATCCGTTTCTGAAGTTACCGATGACTTCGATGGAGATACCAGGAGCACCTATTCTCCCGACATCGGCGCTGACGAATTTTACGGACCGATGGCTGGAATTTACGATGTAGGCGGTGGCGCCATGGACTATGCGACTTTGACCGAAGCCGTTGCTCACCTCAATGGTGGCGGAATGGGGGGACCAGTTACCTTAAATGTTTTCTCCGGAATCTATGCCGGTCAAATTTATCTATCCAGTTCAATCTCTGGACTGGGCGCCGCTAATCCATTAGTTATACAGAACGCTCCCGGAGAAACACCCGAAATTACCTCCTCTTTTGGTTACGGCATTCGCATCGATCGAGCAGATTATATCACCATCCAAGGATTAGATATCCATGACTGCAATCGCGATGGTATCAGGATTAATGGAGCCTCTACGGATTCAGCAAATCATATAAGGATTATAGACAACTATATCCATAACGTAGGTTTGTCTTTCATAGGATCTTATGCCGCTTTGTACATCCTTTATGGGATTGACAATGAGATAACCGGAAATAAAATTGATGGCGACACCTACGGCATTAGAAGTTCTTACGGCACTAATAACCTCTACGCCAACAATATGATTTACTCGTGTGGTTCTTCCGGTCATTACAGTTATAGGGACGAAAACGACCGCATTTATTACAACTCTGTGTACATGGATGGTGGAATTTGTCTCCAAGGACTGGAGTCTAACAATCTGACAGTGAAAAACAACATCCTCCATCAAGACGCAACAAGCGGCAGTCATTACGCTATATATATCCACAATATGGGTTTAGATTCGCTGACATCTGATTACAACGATCTTTACGCACCTAATACCTATGTCGGCTATTACTCAAACCTTGGATTCGGTTATACAACACTTTTAGATTGGCAGACAGCAACCGGATGGGATTTGAACAGTGTCAGCGGCGATCCCAACTATGCCAGTGCTTCTGATCCTTACGACTTGCACCTCCAAGCACCCTCAGCGGCTTCCAATGTGGGAGTGCCTCTGGCGGAAGTGACCGACGATTTCGACGGCGATCCGCGAGATCTCAGCACACCGGACATGGGTGCTGACGAATTTAGCTCCGAGTATTGGGTGATCCTGTCACCGGAGAGCCTGTTTGACACCACAATTGCCAACGGAAGTGTGGATTATATGCTGACAGTACAAAATGTAGGGGATTTGAATGACACTTATGACATTTCCGTTACCACCACCGGGGAATCATGGTCTCATTCCATCTATGATGCTACCGGAACTACAATTATTGATAACATTGCCTTGAACGCAGGTGCTTCCGATTCCTTCCTGGTTCGGGTCGCAGTTCCTGCTGAAGCATCTTATGATCAAACCAGCATTGGGGAAGTAGCGGTGGAATCACAAAACGGTTTGGACAATATGCTCGCTGACACCTCTTACACCAATACCTATACCATCATGGGCGGCAGCTATGACGTTGGCGGAGGAAATCTCGATTTCTTATATTTGACTCCTGTCTCAACCGCACTGCAAACCTATGGAATCGGAGCAACGTGCGTATTCAACATCTACTCCGATTTATATGAAGGTCAGATAAATCTTCCACCCATAGCCGGTTCCAGTCCAACCAATGTCATTACCTTCCAAGCAGCCCCGGGCGAAAATCCGGTGATAACCAATACCTATGGATCAAGCGAATGGGACGGCAACGGATTTTATATTACAGGAGCAGATTACATTGACATCATCGGATTGGAAATTACCAACTGCTATTTCGATGCAATTAATGCATATTCCGCAACCGACGATTCCTCCACGAATCTCTGGATATTAAACAATTATATCCATGACAACGGAATAAATATGTTTGCCATTGGTATTTCGTTCTTCAAAACCGCCAATTGTGTGGTGGCAGCGAACGAACTCAGCGGTGATGGCATTAGCAGCAGTTCCAGCACAGGGAATCTAATCACGAACAACATGGTGTACAACAGCGCTGGATACGACATCAGCATAGACTTCTCCGATTCCACCTGGTGCTGCTACAATTCGATACTATCCACATTAAACGCCGGCATCCAACATTATCACGACAGCCCAAATCATGGGAATGTAATTTTAAACAACAGCGTGTATATGACTATCTGGGGTTACGCCATTTACATACCAAATGCAGCAGGAATGCCTGATATTTGCGATTACAATAACTTCTATGCGCCAAATGGGTATGTGGGCTATCGCGGAGGCAGCAGTTATACCACATTGATAGACTGGCAGACCGCTACCGGATTGGATGTCAACAGCATCAGCGCCGACCCGGGTTATCTTAGTATCACCAATCCGTACGATCTCCACATCACGGAATCGTCGCCACTTGACAGCGCTGCTACTCCGATAGCACGCGTCACCGTTGACTTCGATTGGGAGACACGACATGCCGTTTATCCTGATATCGGAGCGGATGAAGTCGGAATCGTTGGACCTCCAGAACCGGTCGAAGACTTAGTCATCACCTTATCCAGCAGCACCGACGACAGCACTGACATCACCTTAATCTGGTCTCCGATTTCCGGAGCACAGCAATATCATATCTACAAATCCACAACCAATCCAAGTAGCGGATATACTCTGTTAGGGTCTACCACGGATACAACATACACCGATGCTTCTGCTATAATCAACGAATCAAAAAGCTTTTATTATATCACCTCCGACAACGAAGCCAGGGGTACTGCCGGTGCTGCTGTTGGAGGAACGTTCCCTCCAGCAACCCTGCGTCATTTGTTCCAGCCTACCCATGTGGAAACGCCCAATGCCCGCAAGGAATAGTGGTTGGAGCAGTAAGGCAAGTAAAACCGAACCAATAACCATAACATAACCAAAAGCCCGTCCCGACGAATCGGGACGGGCTTTTGTTATTATAATCCTCTAAGTTCAGCGAAATCTACAGTTATTCTTCTCCCTGAACTGCGACCTGGTCAACCACACCGATGATTATCGACCGGATGGGTGCCATGTCATCATCCACCACCTGGCGTGCGGAATTCCCTTCATCGATGACCAGCACCGTTTCACCCATGCCGGCATATACGGTATCAACCGCGATCAAATATTTACCGGTTAATTTCCGGTCCGGTGTCAATCGGTCCACGATTAACAACCGCTTGTTGTCGTAGAACGGGTGATTGACGGTGGAGTGAATGGCGCCGCTGACACGACCTAATATCATGGTTCCTCTAAATCTAAATGATGCACATCGTCCACAATCCCCACAATGGTATGATCAACCGGGACAAACCAAGGATCCAGGAATAGAGCAGCCTCCCGCCCACCTTCGTAGTAGATCAACTCATCCGGACCGGCGACCTTAGTGCAATCCGCCGCCACCAGCGGCGATCCTTCCGGATTCTGATGTTTATCTAAGGGTTGGATTATCAACATCGGCACACCCTCTAACCCTTCATAAACAACGTTCGGTGTAACCGTTCCTAATACTTTTCCTAATAACATTCTGACTTTCTCCGTTTTGAATAGCCGGAATCATCGTGCTTAACAATTATCCGATTATGTACCATCAGCGCCCTCGAACTTCCGGTACAGAATCTCCCCCCCCACTTCCCAGTTGTCCACAATCGCCATGATCACCGCATCGCATGGGCGATTATCGGTCATTTTGGTTTGCCTGGCGGAACTGCCGCTGGCATACAACACTATCTCGTCAACTCCTGCACCGACTGCATCTGCCGCTATTACGAAGCCATCTTTTTCCTTACCGTCAATATCCACCTGGCGCAGGATCATGAATCTCAAACCATCCATGCTTGATTCTTTCCGGGTAGATACCACTGTGCCAATCACTTTGGCTAAGACCATATTTCCTCCATTAGGGAACGATATCCAATGTTAGTTTACCCCAGCAGTTGCTTCCGCACCCTGTATCATTTTGACCCCAGCACTGGCACCAATACGGGTGGCGCCGGCGGCAATCATCTTTTGAGCATCTTCGAAGGTTCTGATCCCGCCGGAGGCTTTCACCCCCATGCCGGTATCGGCAACTACACGGCTCATCATCGCTACATCGCTTTCAGTTGCGCCGGCGGATGCAAATCCGGTTGATGTTTTTACGTAATCCGCATAAGCGCGTCTCGCTATCTCGCAGGCACGTAATTTCTCGTCGTCGGTCAACAAAGCGGTTTCGATGATGACTTTACATAGAGCATTCCCATCCTTACAGGCTTCTACCACCGCCCGGATGTCGCGGTATACCAAATCATCATTCCCGCTTTTCAATGCCCCGATATTGATAACCATGTCTATCTCTTTGGCACCTTCACGCACCGCCTTGCGAGCTTCCATGGCTTTGATATCGGGCATGTGCGTTCCCAAAGGAAAGCCGACCACGGTACAGACTTTGATCGGAGTACCGCTCAGTTCATTTTTCACCAGCGTCACATAAGTCGGGTTAACACAAACTGAGGCGAAACCGTATTCCCGAGCCTCGGCACAGAGTTTCCTGATATCCTCTTCCGACGCCTCCGGCTTCAGTAGCGTGTGGTCGATATATTTCGCAATGTCCCGGGGGACTTTTCCCTCCCCCAGCGTATAGGAAATTCGATCGGCACCTAATTGGATAATTTGTCTAACACTATCGGGAGTTTTTTCTGCGCAAAGCCCGCAATTTGTACATAGTTCGTCACCGCAGATGGCTGCGGTGAAGGTGGCGGTATCGATCCCTTCGGCAACCATCCGCTCCAAAACACGGTTGGCGAGTTTATCAATATCTTCGTTCGATAAGTCGGGCAATGTTACCTCCCCGGTTTTCGGGATATTTGGTGATGAGGGTGATGCTGTAGTCGGTCTTTCCTGGTCCAGATCATCAATCATTTTCACCCGGCGCAGATGGCGTTCGACAGTGCAATCGACGGAGAGAAAGGTGCTGACAATCTGCTTTGCCAAGGCGGAACCGATCAACCCGGCGCCCAGGGTCAATACGTTGGCATTGTTGTGTTCACGAGCGTTTGTGGCGGTGGAAATGTCGTGGCACTGCGCGGCACGTACTTTTTTCACCTTGTTGGCGACCATGGCAGAGCCAATTCCCGCGCCATCGACTATGATGCCGAACTCCGCTTCTCCACTGGACACTTTTTCCGCCGTAGCTTTGGCAAATACCGGATAATCAACCGATTCCTTGCTGGTTGTTCCGCAATCGATTACAATGTAACCCTCATCAGAAAGAAAGGTCTTCAATTCCTCTTTCAGCACGAATCCGCCGTGGTCAGCGCCAATAGCGATGGTCGGTTTGTCCGGTGCAGCCATTACAAATTCTTCCAGATTTTGTTTTACGTGATGTGTTATATTGTTACAAACTATGATTTATAACAGGTGGTGATCTGTGCGCATTTATTTTGTTAATATGGGCTTAGGTTACATCGAGATTCACCATCTAAGAAAACATAAATAATTTCCTTGAGAATGTCAAGGAAAATCAGATACTATTCTGACGGGGTGATGGGAAGGAAATGTTCGTGATAGAGGTAGCGTTTGATTTTTCTGGTGGAGGTACGTTGGAATTCTTCGGGGTGTATTTTTATTTTCCGGATGCGCATGTAATCGGGAAATTGATGACATATGGTACGCACTTCGGTTCGGATTAATTCCTCCACTTCTTCCGGGGTCATGCTGGTTTCTCTTGATTCAGCATACTGATCAATTGCTTCATAATCAGGGTAAATTAATGCCCCGAGGTCCTCTCCAATTCCGCTTTTGTCAGGGATTCCCAGAACCAGGGATTCCGATATGTACGTGTTTTGATTTAGCGTTGCTTCCACTTCTTCAGGATTGATATTCTTGCCGCTGGCGGTCACGATTATTTCTTTAGCACGACCGGTAATGGTTAAATAGCCTTCATCATCCAGCCAACCGTTATCGCCAGTGATTAACCATCCATCTCGGAATACTTCCTCGGTGGCTTTGGGATTCCGATAATAACCTTTCATAATGCAATCGCCTTTAGCCATGATCTCGCCAATACCTTCCAGATCGGGATTATCGATCTTCAAGAACACGCCTGGAATTGCCTGCCCCACGGTGCTGTGCTTGACACATCCAGGGGAATTGGTAGCCAGCACCGGGGAAGTTTCAGTGAGTCCGTATCCTTGCATTAATTGGAATCCCAGCTCGTTATAGCTTTCAGCAATCGCCGACGGCAAAGCGGCTCCACCGGAAATCATCAGCCAGATTTTACCCATACCTGCTTTGGATCTAAGACTACGAAACATCCAACCACCCCAATTCGCTCCGAAATAACGGTGTATGATCTTAACAACTCGCAACATCCCATTTAATAGTAACCGTTTTGACCAGGGCAGCCTGGCAATCCCTTTGCGTATGGCTGCCAGCAGTTTCTCGAACAACAGCGGAACCCCGATCATAATAGTAATGCCACCCTGACGAAAATCGGCAATAAGTTCACGCGATTTGAATGACCGGGCATAATGAATGGCGCATCCGGCAATCAGCGGACCCAACATTCCCACACTACATTCAAAAGTGTGGTGTAATGGCAGCACAGACAAGAATATATCGCCGGGTTTAAAGTCGACCACCTGGTAGAACCCGACAATGTTGGATGCGATGTTACGGTGGGTTAACATTACCCCTTTGGAGAAACCGGTAGTGCCGGAGGTGTAGATAATTGCCGCCAATGAATCAAATGTGGGTTTTATGTCATCTGGGAGTGTGCCTGATTGACCTTGACTCAACCATTGTTGAAATGCAAGGTCATCGCCGCCATCATCAAACGTGACAATAGAGATATCATGGGGAATTTCTTCGATAATCTGAGTCAAATCGTCATAGAAACGAGATGAGGTAAATATAAGCTTAGCATCTGCATCTGTCAGTATATAACGGATTTCATGGACTTTTTGCAAGGCATCCAGGGGAATCACTACCGCACCGATATGCTGAATCGCTAAATAGGCGATTACCCATTCCCAACGGTTCTCAGACCAGATAGCGATATGGTCTTGCGGTTGGTAACCCTTGTCAATAAGCGCCGACGCCAATGACTCCACACGCTCCCAAAGCTGGCAATACGACAACCGTTGCAACTGACCATCCCGGCGCCATTGGATAGCAGTCCGATCATTGTGAGTGCTGCAGCTTTGGGCTACCAAGGTAGGTAGTGCATCCAGCTCAAACGGGACTCGTTGTATTCGGTCTAACTTGGAAAGATTTTTTTGATTATTAGTTATCATCACCCTGTCATGGTAGAGCACAACCGTATGGGGGGTCATTCCTTGGAATTCAAAGATTGGGCTAAACGCCCCATCATACCCCATATTCTCAACTAATAGTTATAGACCCGTGCTGACGCACAGTTATGGGATTTCCGGGTAAACCCGGTTATATCGTTTGTGGAGGAACCCCGCCGTCTAACTGATTATACGGCGGGGTTTTCTCTATGATGCCTTTTGAGTTGCGGTACTGCTTTTTTAGCTGCCACAAGCTGAACACAAGTATCACTACAGCGGTCAAGACTATCCACAATGGCAGGTGATCACCTTCCTTAAGTGCAATCAAAGTGGAGTTGGTGGTGTCGTAAGTAACATGGAACACGACCGTGCTGGACATATTGGCAACGAAATGCGCCAGCATGCCCGCCCACAAGCTGCCGGTCCAGACCACTACCACACCGATTAGTATTCCCAGTAAGGTTGTAGGAAGATACCGGTACGGGCTCAGGTGGAACAGACCGAAGATAATCGCAGTCACGATAACTGATTTGGCAGGACTCCAATGTTTTTGGAATCCGGTTAATATGAAGCCGCGAAACAGAGTTTCCTCACACACTGCGGGAAGCAGCGCAGTCATTGCCAAGGAGAAGATAAGTCCTTTAGCATGAAACATCCGAAATATTTCTTCGAAGGCATCCAGGAATGCTTGAGGATAGGGGAAAATTGCATTCTGAATGGCGCTGATTTCAACCACAATCGCCCAGGTGGATATGGCTGCAAATATAGTCCATACCACCGATGAGAATTTGGGAATACTTAACCGAAAGATACGCTTCGGGTCATATCGAAGGTACCAGGCGAATAAGATTGGAGGTCCGGCAATCAATAGAATTTCGGTGGTTAACAACCCACGTGTGATGTCAGATAATTGGGACGGCTGCCCCACATAGAACAGCAAAATCAGGGAAAATATATAGACAAACCATGCTATTCCCATACCGGGAACTGATGGTTTGTCTGTGATGGAACGCCGCCGAAGCAGTGACGACCACTTAATCTCATCCCCTTCTAGAAATAATATATCCTCCCGTTGGAACTGATTCACCGCCCATCGAACCCCGATCCAGGCAGCCACTATAATGGATGCGAAAACCAATAATGCCAAATGTAGCTGCGCCTGCCCCAGTAATATTTCCTTGATTAGCAGTACTACATTCACCACCGGAATTAGTGCAAGCAGCGGAGTCATCTCCACGCCGGGCATCAACGCCACCGCCCCTAAAACCATCGTCAACATCTGCATGGGAGTAAGGAGATTCTGCCCTTCCTTGAAGCTGCGGGAAAAGGATGCGATCGCTAAACAGAGAGAGCTGAACAATACCCCTAAAGGCAATAACAACAGGAAGATAATCAATAGCGTTACCGGTGATATGGACAGTTGAACGGACATTTCTCCAGATAACATATGGACAAGGTAGCCGATGGTGAATCCGAAGGACAGCAGGTTCAAAAAGGCAGTGATGATAGAAATGACGATAACCGTCAGGAATTTCCCGAACACAATTTCCAACCGGCTGGCTGGGGATACCAGCAAGGTTTCCATGGTGCCCCGTTCTTTTTCGCCAGCAGTAAGGTCAATTGCGGGATAAAAGGCTCCAAGCATCGCCATAAGCATTAACATCAGCGCGATAATACCCCCGAAGGCATAGGCTGCCATCTTTGTGTCTGATGCAATATTCACTGATTCGATATCGATGGGATGAATGATTTCCGGATCTATCTCACGGTCTAACAGACGTTCCCGCGCCAAAGAAGTTACCAACGAATCCAGGGCGCTTCTCACCTTCCGATACACGGCGTCGGAATGATCGTTTGCCCGGTCGTAATACAGGGTTAATCCGGCGGTGCGACTAACATTCAGCGTGTCGTCGAAACCCTCAGGAATATCCACTACCATTTGGATTTCACCAAATTCAACTGACAAGAACGGGGCATCCACCGATACCACAGAAACAACCGGAATCGCTTCTATTCGATCAACCACTTTCCGAGAATGAGCCATTCCCAATATTGCCACATTTGCCGGCATTGTCTCCAGTTTTTTGATTTGTGTGGTTGCAATTTGTAACATCACGATCATCACCACTGGATACATTAAAATAGGCAGGACAATCATGACCATCAAAGTGCGGCGGTCACGCAAAACGTCCCGGATTTCCTTTCGAAATATAGTATAAGTGCGTTGGAAATTCATTAATAAATCTGCTTTAGCTCATTATTTTTAGCAATACAAAATCAGAATGTGAAGTCTGTTGTGGGATAATATAGCAGCATTTTTAGAAAAAGCAAGTATTATATTGATACTTTCATTGACCTTATAAAACAGCCACCGGTGTGGTGGCTGATGTACTGGCAAGATATTACCAGATATAGCAAGGCGTTATTATGACTAATATGATAGGAATTAATTATTTATGGTTCAATAACCCATTTAATTGTTGGGGCTGTGAATGGGAACTTTCATGGTAAAACAGGTCCCCTGACCAACTTTGCTGTCAATGTCAAATTTCACCCCGTATTCAGACAACAATTTGTAAGATGTTGATAAGCCCAAGCCGGTACCCACCGGTTCACCATCGGATTCGCTTCCCTGGATGGGCTTAGTAGTGAAAAACGGGCTGAAGAGCTGTGGGATATTCTCCTTGGGGATTCCGCAGCCGGTATCTTCAATATCAATCAATATCCAGTCTTTATCGGTTCCGGTTCGCACTGTCAACTGTTTATCCTTGGTGTTATACATGGCGTCCAATGCGTTTCTAATGATATTGGTCAAGGATTGGGAATAATCGCTGTACACGCCGATGATTTCAGGTAAAGGTTCATGAAATTTGTACACTTTTTCCACGTTATGTTTGAAATCGAGATCGGATTCCAAGAACTTCAACTCTTCCTTCAGTAATTGGTTGAGATCGATACTGACTGACATTTTCCCCTGTTCCAAGCGACTCTTGAACATCAGATTCTTGACAATTCCAGCGATCTTATTGGCTTGTTCGATAATCGACTTCAACTCTTCGCTTTCCCCGGATTTCATCATCATGAACTGGCTGAGCCCGATGATCCCCATCAAAGGGGAATTTATATTATGTGCGATCCCGCTTGACATCATGCCAATGGAAGCCAGCTTTTGCTCCTGAACCAGCTCGATCTCCATTTCCCGTTGTTTTTCTTCCAACATTTTCTTTTCAGTAACATCTCGAATCAACACCTGTACCTTCTTTTGATCTCCCAGTTCCACCACCCTAGCACTAAGATCAGCACGTATAGTTTTACCTCTGCGGATTTTAACTGGCACATCGTCCAGATGAGCACTGCCGCGGTTCACCGCCTCATTGAAAAAATCCATAAGCCGTGAGGAATCTTCACCGGGATCCAATAATCCTAAGTCTTTTCCAATCAATTTATTGCGTTGGAAATCCGTCATCAATACCGCCTGCTGGTTGGCGCCGACAATTTTCCCGGTAGCGCTATCCAGCAGGAAGATGCTGTCATTGGCATATTCAAATAAGGTGCGGTACTTCTGCTCGGAGGCTTTTAACTGTTCGGTGCGTTGTTCCACCAAACGTTCCAGGTGCTTCTGATAGAGCAGGTTTAATTCTTCGAGCTCTTTACGTTCAACTAAAAGTGATGCTTTTTCCGACGCTTTTTCCACCACGGCTAAGAAAATATCGCGACCAATGGGTTTGGTAATGTAGTCATAGGCACCGGCACGGACAGCTCTCGCGGCAGTGTCGATATTGGGATCACCGGTGATGGTAATTAACTGAGTTTCCTGGTTGGTTTTTCGAACATGTTTCAGGACATCGATCCCGCTGGCGTCGGGCAGAATAATGTCAGCGATGACAACTTGATAATTATTTTTCTCAATCAAGTCCACAGCGCTGGAGAAGTCTTCAGCGGTATCAACCACATAATGGGCTTTTTTCAGGATGGCTTTTAACGTAGAGCGACTGGATGGTTCATCATCAACCACTAACACTCGTTCAATTTCCTTCTCTTGAAGGGGGTTTAACCTTCTTGAAAGATGTTGATGGGATGGGAGTCCCTGACTGACTGTACTACGCTCCACTTTTGATGTGATGGAACCTTGGGATCTGACACTCATTTTTCACCCCATTAGTAGACTTCTTGTCCTTCGGAACAGCTTGTATTCAATCCGTTAGCAGTTTTTCAATCAGTTCTTTTATATCGTTCATTCTAAAGGGTTTAGGTAAGAATCCATCGGCATTATTTTTCTCGGCTAATGCCTGCGCCTTTTCTGCACCAAATCCGGTAATGACGATAACCGGCAGTTCCGGTTTTTGCGCTTTAATCTCTTTGAGAAGATCGATGCCCGACATTCCGGGCATGTTTATGTCAGTAATAACGAGATCGACATTGTTGGATTTGAATACTTCCAGTGCAGTTTCACCGTCTTCAGCAGTTTTAGTCTCAAAGCCCAACAACGTTAACAGCTTAGATAGCGATTGTAACATGAATTCTTCATCATCCACCACCAGTATGGTAGCCGATGTTCCCCGATCATCATGGGATGATACTACACTGGATTTAATGGTGGAATGTTCCAGGTCCACCATAGTGATTTCACTCAGAGCATATTGCTTGATTTTTGGATTGACAATACGGGCTAATTCGGATACCACTTTCTTTATCTTGGAAACTTCGCTTTCGATAAACGAAAGGGATTCCTCGGCAGCAAAATTTTCCTGCTCCACAGCACCCCGGAGGAATTCGGCGCTCGCCAGGATTACACTTAATGGTGTGTTGATTTGATCGTTAACGGTAACCGCTGTCTGGGTGATGGCTTTTAGGCGTTCTTCTTGGATCTCTTTTTCGCGGACTTTCTTCAGCAGTCGTCTCCGTTCCAATCCCCGACGGACACGGATCAAGAGTTCCTCATCCTCACAGGGTTTGATAATATAATCGAAGGCACCCTGCTGTAGTGCCTCAATCGCTGACTTCACCGATGCGAATCCGGTGATCATGATTACTACTGTATCCGGGCTGATATCTTTCGATTTCTTCAGAATATTAATCCCACCTTCGTCCTGCAGAACAAGGTCGGTCAATAAAAGATCAAACGATTCGGACTCGAGGAGTTTCATTGCCTCTTTAGCAGTGGAAGCAATTGAAACATTGAACCCGTCATGTTTTAATACGCCCTCTAAACCCATGAGAACGATACGGTCGTCATCAACAACCAATATACGTTCCGGAGAAATCATGTTTTCTGCTCCTCGATTGTTTCGCCTAAGGGTAGTGAAACCTGAAAGCAAGTTCCATCTTGATTAGTATTTACCACTTCGATATCGCCGTCTAAGCTCTCCAATATCCCCCGAACCACTGACAATCCCAGTCCAACTCCTTGCGAGTCCTTTTTTGTACTGAAGAAGGGTTCAAAAACATAGTCTAAATCGTTATTGGCAATTCCCATTCCGGTATCCGAGACTAACACTTTTACTCGGGAGTTTTTCTGTTTCAGGTCGATGGTGATTTTTCCACCACCGGGCATTGCTTCGATGGAATTTAACACCAAATTCAGGAATACCTGGTGTAGATCGGAATAGGAACCTCGTACCGGTGAGGTACGATCCGACAATTTCAAATCCACCTCTACCTTTGCTTTACGGCAGGTGGGTTCGAGCAGAGTATATACCCCTCGAATCAATGATGGTAAATCTATATCCTCGATTTCCATGGAACGGGGACGATGCACATCCAACAGCCGATGCACGATATTGGCAATGCGATTTAGTCCTTCGGACACCAAAGAAACCCGAAATGTCTCATCGTAGTCGTCTTTTAAGTGTACGGCAATCAGGTTGAAATTGCTTTTAATGCCCTGGAGTGGATTGTTGATTTCATGCGCAACAGCGGCAGCCAGTCTCCCGGTAGCTGCTAATTTTTCCGATCGAATCAGTTTGCCTTCCAAGGCTTTTTTCTCTGTCAAATCTTCCCCAAATCCAATCCAGCCGGTCATTTCCCCCGATTCGTCGGTAACCCGGCTTTCAGTCCATAAGAAGTCGATGGTACGTTCATCCTTGGTGCGAATCGGGAACTCAAACGGAAGCATTAATGCTAGTGGTTTAGATTTCCATCTGGCAACGTGCTTAGAATCGATAAATGGTAAAGGATTATTAGGGAAAATAATAGCGGCTTCTTTGCCCAACACCTCCGACTTGGGATATCCGGAAATGGTTTCCGCCAATCTATTGAAGAGGTTAATCCGGTTGTTCAAATCGAATCCCACCACAAACAGGTTGACGTTTTCAATAATCTCTTCAATAAAATTCTTCTGATTGCGCAGCTCTATTTCCGAAGCTCGTAGCTCTTTTTCCAATTCCCAACGATGTACCGCAACGGCAATCTTGGAAGCAACTGTTTTCAGCAACCGCTTTTCTTCCGGGAAAAATTTCCTTTTTTGCCGATAGGCAACTTCAATACTGCCGGTAACACGGCCCCTTAGTTCGATATCGGTCGATATTCGAGGATAAGATTTCCTGATTTGCCCATTGGTAAAAGTCCGGTCGTCGACTATAAGTCGAACCTGCGCCAAGGCAGGAAACTGGAAAGCACGGGGGAGTTTTTTAGCACATTGTTCGAGCCATTGGCACAAATCCGTACTAACTTCCAATGACCGGCTGAGGTCATAGAGAAACGACTGTTCCTTGACCCGTTTTTTCAAATGCTGATGCAACTGTTCCGATTTGGATTCCAGACGTTTCTTCTCTGTGATGTCCCGAGCGACTCCTTCCAGAATCACGGAATTATTCTTATCCCTCACCGGATAGATGGATTGTGATATCCAAATCACTTGCCCGTCTGGAACGGTCACACGATATTCGATAAGAGGATAGGTGCGTCCCACCAGGGTTTTTTGGATTTGCTCCTTCACCAGAGGGACATCATCGGGATGCATGATTTTGAACAGAAACCGGGAATTTTCATAAAAATCGGATGCCGGGAAACCGAACACCTGTTCAACCTGCTCCCCGATAAACAGGCACTGACCTTCCGGAGTATAGCGAATCATGATATCCCGGGAACTTTCCACCAAGTTACGATATTTCCGTTCGGAAGCCTTCAGTTCCTCCTGATAAATACGATTCTGTTGTTCCAACTGGTAGCGATCCATGGCTAAGCGAACCGTTTGACCAAGTTCGCTTAATATAGGAGGTTTCTTTAGGTAGTAATATACCTGCTCCTTAATTGCTTCGATAGCATCTTCCAACTCCCCGGCACCGGAAACAATCACGGATTGCACACCGGGATGGTGACGTTTCAGCTCGCGTATCAACGACAAGCCGTCCATACCGGGCAATCTCAAGTCCACCAAAGCAACATGTACCGGAAATTTCGAAGCTATCCGTAATGCATCTTCACCACAGGAAGCAACCTCAATCTGATAGCCCAATTCATCCAGGTAGCGATGGAACACCTCTACAACTGTGGGTTCATCATCGATAACCAGCAGGTTCCCCTGCGACATTTCACCTCCAACGCGGAGTTATTTGACTGGAAATGGGTGGGAATAATTGATTTGATAACCATAGAAAACCGGGAAATCCTATCTTTTAAAGGTACAAAAAAATCACAAAATATTCAAGGTGCTTCAGAATATTCATGAGAATAAAAATTCAACCGGAATGACATTTCTTATGGTTTTTATAGTTTCTATGTGGGGGTATTTCGGGGCTTTCGAACTCATTTCTGGGCTTGGGTGGATGCTTTAAAAGCATCTTCTACGGAGTCGTAGATATCAAACAGTCTGGTTAGGTTTGCCATTTCAAATAAAATCCTGAGGCTTGGATTTAACCCCACTACTTTTAGTTCTCCATCCTGCCTGACCAGTACTTTAAAAAAATGGATCAGTACGCCCAAGAAGGAACTGTCGGCAAAATTTACCGGGCTCAGGTCAACCAGAATGCTCTTTTCGCCACGTTCCACAAGTTCTGACAACACGTTCCGAAATTCCCAAGCGTTTTGTAAAGTCGCTCTTTCCCCTTCTATTCTAACGACAATGGCGCTTTCTTCCTGACGGACACTAATATCCATCTTGCCTCCGTATGCAAATTTTCGCTTATCACAGGTGTTTTCATCACACAAAGTAGCAAAAAATATGCCCTGTAGGAATTCAATAACATCGCCATAAAGGTCTTAGTGCGAATTTAAGGGTCAGATTTACTGAATCAATATGGTAGGATAGTAAAAAAAACGCATCCCGCCGAAGCGGGATGCGTGTTATTGGTGAATGGAAATTTGCTATTTAATCAGGACCATCTTCTTCAGATCCTGGAAGTCATTCGCCGAGATACGGTAGAAGTAGAGTCCGGAAGCCAGCATGGTGCCGTCGAACTCTGCAGTATAACGCCCGGCATCCATAGTACGGTTGATCACTGTAGTGACTTTCCGACCCATGATGTTGTAGACTTCCAGCATCACATTCGACCGTTCGCGGAGGTCAAAGCGGATCCTGGTCATCGGGTTAAATGGGTTCGGATAGTTCTGATACAGTGCATACTCCAGAGGCAGTAACTCTTCCTCAGGTACAAAGTCCACCACCGTCACCTGGAGAGGTATAGTCACCTCAGGATTGATGGTGTTGTTATGGATGATGAGGTCTGCCTCCCAAATATCACCGATCTGACTGGTATCCGGAACTTCAAATGTCACCGTGATCAACTGCGCATCACCAGGATCGACTGTTCCCTGAAGTGGTGATATAGTTGCCCACGGTTCATCCGTTTCGTCGAGTCCCAAAGAATGGAAGCGCACCGGACCGACTGACGTTGATCTGGTTTCTACGCTCCTGGTCTTTGTGGACCTGGAATCGGAAGCCACTTGTACCGGCATCGTTCTGCTTCCTTGTGATGGTGCAATCTCAATACCAGCATCGGTTTCAATCAATTCGATGTTGAAATCCAGGGTACCATCACCTGTGTTGGAGATGTTGAAGGTCTCATCCTGCGTAGTACCAGCCGCCATAGCAACAGTTATGGAGGTCACATCTAACCCGATGATGGGTTGCGGCAGGAAGAAATTCATCGTGTGAGTCTGACCTTCCACAATGGTTACCGTGTCGGATTCGGAGTTGTACCCGAATTTGGATGCGGTCACGGTGTAGTGACCGGTCAGAATCCCGAGCATCTCATAGAATCCAGTAGCGTCGGTGTATGCGGTATCTTCCCCACACACTACCATGGCGTCTTCAATGGGATCGTCGTCTTCAGCTTCTCGCACATACCCTTCCAGGTCTCCTTCAGGTGGCGGACCACCCCAGAAAGATACTGAGGTTTGATTGGCAAATTGGTAGGGTCCAACACCGTTGTAGTTCAGCTCGATACCCACCGTACCATCTGCATTCTCCACGCCACAGGTCGCTTCGTTTAGCGGCGGGCTTAAGGTGTTAAAGTTAATGTAGACAGCGTTATCACTGGTCAGTATCCACTGAAAGGTGTTTGCTCCACCAGTTCCATAATGCGGTACACCAGTAAACTGAACGATGAACCAACCGGGTCCAGAATCATAATAGTAATGTACCGTTCCACCGGAAGCCGGATTAAGGTCATCCCAGAATGCTGCAATGGTATTGTTCGGTTCCGGTGTGCTCGGCAAACTTGAATTTGACAAGGTAGCAGAAGTCGAAGTGAACGTTAAGAAACCATTGGAACATATCCGTATGGTACTATAGGTATTACCATAGTATGTGTAATCAAATCCAATGTTAAACGGACCAAGATTCTCGTCATCGCCTATGGTCAAAGGAGTTCCCACACCGGTGATGTCATTCCAGAAGTATGGAATCACGTTCCAAGGTGATTGTACTCCACCAGTGAAGGATGCCGCTTCGCCTTCGTTAGGCACCTCGTCTTTCGCAACGATGGTCCAGGTGTAGGTCATGGTGGGATTAGGCACCCCGTTAGTATAAGTTTCTACACCGGGCTGTACATCGGCGATGAAGGTACCGTCACGGTAGAGGGTCAATTCATCCAGGTCCACGCAAGGAGAACCATCCATATTTACCGTAGGATCATCCCATGTGAGCACCATGGAATCCTCTGTAGCATTGGCGGTACCGAAAAAATTAGTCGGTGGTCCAGGAGCCATGTTACACCGTGCGGTGTCGGAATTGGAAGTGCCGCTTTCCTGACCATTGTCGTAGTAAGCGGTTACATAGTATTCGTGAAGTACGTTCTCCACCAGACCGATGTCGAAATACTCAGTACTATAGCTGGTGTCGATGTAAACGTTATCACGATAGATCATGTAGTATAGAAGGAGCTGGTCAGTCTCATCACGAGCGATCGACCGGCTGGCATCCAACGTCCTTCCAGCCTGATTCCGGGTGTTCCAGGTTAGCTGAGGCGCTACGTACGAGAAGGATCTGGTTACTTCCCTTTCCACACGCCGCGGACCGACAGCTTTCTCTTTGGTGGAAACAGGTGCCAGCGATTCCGCGGTTGAACCAACCGGCAATTCCGCGTACTCGGAGCCCGAAGGTCCTAAGGAAAGCAAGCGACCGTCTTCTTCAGCGCCCAGGTAACTCCGAATCATCCAATCATGAGTAGTCCACAGATGCCACCAGGGTTCGATGTCATAATACCAGTAGGAACGCAGGTCGGGACTGGAAATATCAGCACCCATGCCGGGACCGATCTGTCCGGGCGGGAATTGTACCACTACCCAGAAATCATCGGTGCTTTCCAGATAGAGGTCATTCCATTCCACGATTGCCCAATCCGCTGCAGCCGGTGCGGACACATTAAAGACTTCATCCAGAGGATTATCAATGTCCGGCACGCCGTTCAAATCCTCACATGCCATCACCAACGGATAAGGATCAGCCCTTTCCGCAAGGAATGAGGCATACCGGAAGTGAATCGGCGGGATCATCTCCGGTTCCGGTGGGAAAGAAAAGCGCACTGCGAAGTAATCATGGTTTCCACTGGGATCTATGACTCGAAACCAGGTCTCCGATGTCCCGTCGTCGTAAATGATCGACAGCGGTGGGTTGGGTGATCCGCCAGGAGCAACCCAACGGAGACGGATACGGTCATCGTAATTACCGTTAGCGGTCAGGTTAATCGGCGGTAACTCACCCCAGATCACTTCTAGCTCTTCACTAAATGCACTCTGTGACGGCGGTGGCAATACGTTCAAGTCTGTACAGGCGATGCGATAGAACCACTGCCCTTCTTCCGGCAGGTTATCCACGTAACTAGGCGGAATAGGAGGTATGTGAGGAACTATTGTCAACGCCATCCATTGCTCGCTGGCAAACTTCCGCTGGAGCAAGTAGATATCCACTGTAGGATCCGGATGTAGATCCCAGGTCAGGGTCACCGCACCAGTGGCAGTATCCACAACCGCTGCCAAACCGGTCGGAATCGAGGGTTCCAGACGACGCAGGGTGAAATCCACGTTTTCGATGATGGTGTCGAGTGGTACTGCCACCATTTGGGTGCTGTCATAGAAGAAACTGTCCATACTGGCAGTGATGTAATTATCGCCAGCACGCGCGCTATCCAGCAGGTAATCACCGTTGGAATTACAGTAGGTTTCAGCACCAAAGTTGCCGGTAATCAGGACGTCGGTAATGTCACCAACCGCACCGTCCAAGGTGACAGTTCCGGACACTTGTCCAAAACCGGTAAATGGAGGATTGATCCGAATCGCGGTGTTATCTTCAGGAATGAAGTTACCCGCACCATTGAAGTTGACCTCAAGACCTTCCGTCCCAGTACTGTTCTCCACTCCTACCGTACAACTGGTGTTATAGGTCCCAATTGTATTGTAGTAAAACTCGATGGTGCCATCTTGTTTGATCACTGTCTGGAACGTGTACGGACCACCAATCACGAGATGAGGAACGTTGTCAAACTGGATCGTAAAAGTATGCTCGACGGGATCCGCATAATAATAGACGGTACCAGAACTCAGTGTGAGATCATCCCAGAAAGGTGCCACCAAGTTGTTCGGTTCAGCAGACGTGGGAATTGCTTGGTTAGTATAAGTTATAGCTGTTGAAGTGAACGACTGCCAACCATTGGAACATAAGCGAATGGAACTAAAAAAGGTTTCGTAGAATTCAAAGCTGAATCCCATATTAAAGGGACCAACATTCTGATCATCACCAGAAAGTCCTGAATTTGTTCCAATAGTGGAAATATCATTCCACACATAGGGAAGGGTCTCCCAGGTGTATATCTGCGGAGGACCGACGTAGGCGGTATTGGAAGTGGCTGAGGTACCGTCACCACTGGCATTGTACGGGGTTACGATGTAATAATAATAATCGCTTCCCGGGACTGTGCTGTCAACGTATATTGTGTCCTCCCCGACAAGCTCTAAGATGACCCCATCACTACGTTCGATATGATAACCCTGAATGGTAGTAAAGTAACCTCCGTGAGCACCGGCTGTGGGATTAACCCAGGTAAGAGTCGCCTCAAAAGCCATCCCGGGATCAGGTTCCATCCACAGAGTGGTTACTGCACCGGGCACATCTTCGCCGACCCAAAGAGGATCCAGCGTGTTGGTTAAGCCATCATAGGTGTTGTTGTACCCATAAACGGTGTATTCGTACAATCCAGCAGCCGGAATTGGACTATCCATATAGGACATGGGAGCGCCGACAACCGCTGGTGTCAGATCTGCAATAATGGCAGCATCACGGACTATCTTAATACCGACAAGCGAAGTATCAGCCAACGGTTGTCCGAGTGCATCAATAGCTGGATTCACCCAGGACAATGAACAGGACAATGCTCCCAATTCACCAACGATACCAACCAAGTCGGTCACGATTCCCGGTTGTCCGGCAACACCGGTTACCGGCGGGTTGAAGCGTATGGCGGAATTGTTAACCGGAGCGAATTGACCGGCACCATTATACCATACTTCGATACCCTCGGTACCGGAATCGTCCTCAATACCAACAGTGCAGCTGGCATTAGTGGATACCGTCATGTAATGAACTTCGATGGTTCCGTCTTCATCAAGGATACACTGGAAGGTTTCGGGATTCAAGCTAGGGAAATGCTCTACGTTTGTAAACTGAATGATCCAGCGATCATTGGTGGTATCTTCATAGTAATAGCACGCACCTTGTCCTTCCGGAGGATCCAGGTCATCCCAGAACATGGCAATCAAATTATTGGGATCCAAAGAATTGGGAATATTGGTATTCGAAAGGCTGGGTGAAGTGGAAGTAAACGATAAAAACCCATTAGAACATGCTCTGATGGAGTCAAAATCTAACCCAAAAAATGTAAATGTAAATCCTAATGAATACGGAC
>CBDVBD010000027.1:0-26589 GCA_965372135.1 uncultured bacterium
AGAATAGGCGGCGTTCAGTACACTGACGCCGTGATCAGTTCCGAACCATTTGTTGTTTTGGGCATCTACATGCACGGTGCGAACATCTCCACCAACTGCTCCATACATTGGTAGGATATTCAGGTCTTCCGGGTCAGAAGGAAGCATGGCATAATAGATTCCATCTCGAGTGGCTAACCATAGGGTTCCGGACTGATCGATTGTCATATCGTTTACATATAGTGCTTCATCAAAGCTAATTTCCACCCAGGTATAGTCGTCAACAGACCCTTCAAGGACATATATTTTCCCCGGGCTGTCATTGGGATCGCCGCCCGCGATCCATACCCGATTGAAATCATCGATCATCAGGTTTTCCTGGTGGGGGTCCAGGTTTTCGGCAAGGACAGAAAAATAGTCCCAGGGGGAATTTGCAGGTGTGGGATCCGGGTTTTGCAGGTAGCTGTTGGGCACACGAATTATCATGTTACCATTATCCGCGTCACGATTTACCATCCACAAGTTTCCGGAATTATCGAGTGCTATATCTTGAATTACTACATAATAAGGGATCGGTGAACCTGGAGGACGGGGGGGAATTCCTATTACCCAGGGAGTATCTACTTCCGTGTAGACGTAGGGATAGAATTGGAGGGTGTCATTTGTGATTCCGGTGACTTGGATAACACCACCGCCAAAACTTCCGCCCCAAATACTTCCGTACGGATCTTCGACAATGGTACGCCCTGGATTTTGGAAATATCTCACGTTATACAATGGATCCTGACGAGTCCAATTGTGCCATTGGGAATCCTCAAACAAATTTAATCCGGCAAGCAATCCGTTAGTTAATTCGCTGATTCCAGTGACCCACAATCTCCGCTGGGAATCAAGGAATAGGGCGTTAATTTTGTTCCAAGAAATACCGTTACGGACAATTCGATCTGACCATTGTCCATTGGAAAAATATGCCAAGGAACCCTGAATGTTCACCTTGTTTTCGTGTCCTGCCCATAGCTGGGTTTGATCGTCCTGGGTCAATGCAGCAATATTAGGGTGATCTCCACCCACTTGCTGCCAAGACGTGCCGCTCCATAAATACAAGCTGGAAACGGTCCAAGCCCACAGAGAATTGCCGAAAGCCGACAATCCCAGCACATCGATGGGATCGCCCATTTGGACGAATTGTTGTCCATTGAATTGTGCGACTCCATTTTCTGTGCCAGCGACAACGGAGCCCTGCCAACTCGCTAAGGCAACCACATTGTTACTTGGAAGCCCGTGATACAGGGTGTAGTTGGTCCATACGGTTGGCGGACTAAGAAATGATTGATTGCCGGAAGCACGAGCCAGCCCATAAAAGGTGCTTACCCAAATCCATTCATCGACTATAGCGATGTCAGACACCCGAATATTCGATTGGAATTCTACTCCGAATTGTTGTACGGTCTCCGCAACTTGCACATCACCGGCACCTTCACCCTGGCGATAAATGGTCAGACCCTGGTCGTGGGCAACCAGTATTTTGCTCCAAGCGGTATCGATGACAGTAAATTCAAAGATTTCATCCGCTAAATCTTCTCTAACAATCAGGCTGCCATCTTCAGGATCGAAGATATTTATCTGACCGTTGGACATTCCCGCCCAGATCCTGCCCCAGAAATCCACACCGATTTGTTGGATGTTGTTGTGGGTAAGCCCTTCGGAGTTGGTCCAGACTTGAAAGTCTTGATTTTGGGTATTATAAGACATCAATCCGCCGGAGGTAGCGCACCAGATATTGCCGTCATAAAAGGCAATATCGCGGATATCGTCGGTGTTTGTGTAGCTCTGCCAACGAAATGATTGGCTTGAAGCTACAGCGACCATCAGTAACATCCCAACTATTGCCCATAGGATTCTTTCAATCACTAAGTGTGATGTTTTAGTTGAAATAATCATTGGATGTTTCCTTTTGGTCGAATGAAGTTATTGGAGAAACAATGTTAAAGTTATCAGGTGATTTGTAAAAACAGCTTCAGATGATGAGATAGGCAGGCATTTCAATAACTTACAGAATAACATAGTGTTGTTTTTGTGTTACATTATTATTTTCGGATTTTGTGCCACAGGTCTGCCATTTCCATGGCGGATTGTGCCGCTGCGAAACCTTTGTTTCCACCTTTTGTACCGGCACGTTCGATGGCTTGTTCCAGTGTATCCGCGGTAATCAATCCGAAAATGGTGGGGATTTTGTGAGTTAAGCCAACCTGTGCGATGCCTTTAGTGACTTCGGCTGCAATTAGGTCAAAATGTGGGGTATCGCCACGGATTAGGGCACCGAGGCAAATTACTGCATCGTATTTGCCGGTAGCTGCCAGTTGGGCTGCAGTGATGGGTAGTTCGAAACTACCGGGGACCCATACAGTGTCGATGGATTCTTGGTCGGCATGATGACGAACCAAGCAATCCATAGCTCCCTCAAGCAGCCGATTAGAAATAAATTCGTTGAAACGGCTGACGACAATTGCAAAGTGACGGTCAGCCGCCGTTAGACGACCTTCAAATACTGGACTCATCACGCCTCCTAAGGCTATTTTGACAGAGTGGAAATTATCGGGTGAGTAGAGCGTCGATATATGTATTAACTTGGAACGGTTCCAAATCCTCGGGTTTCTCTCCGATACCGATATATTCAACAGGTATCCCTTGTTCTCGATGGATCGCCAGTGCAATGCCTCCCTTAGAAGTTCCGTCCAATTTAGTTAATACTAGACCCGATACTGCGGATGTACGGTGGAACTCACGTGCCTGGGCTAACGCATTCTGCCCGGTAGTAGCATCCAGCACTAACAAGACTTCATGGGGTGCTTCGGGCATTTGCTTTTTCAATACACGGGATATCTTCTCCAGCTCGTTCATTAAGTTGGCTTTCGTGTGCAAGCGACCAGCGGTATCAACCAGCAGCACATCAATGCCCCGAGCCCGGGCAGCCGATAAAGCATCATAAGCCACCGAAGCGGCATCGGCTCCGGTGTCCTGTTTTACAATATCCGCACCGATCCGTTGTGCCCACAGTTGCAGTTGTTCAATGGCGGCGGCACGGAACGTATCACAGGCGGCGACCATCACGGATTTCCCATTCCGGCGATACAGATAAGCCAGCTTACCAGCGGTGGTGGTTTTACCGCTGCCATTTACCCCCACCAGTAAAATTACCTTTGGCTTTGAAGAATTGTTTGATGGTGCAACTGGGGCATCTCCGCCCATCTGAGATTTCAGTTCTGATTTTAGAATTTCCCAGGGGTCGGTTTTTTCTTCACGGAAACGTTTCACAACCGCATCCAATAATTCTTCGGTGGCTGCTACTCCCAAATCGCTGGCGATCAATATTTCTTCAAGTTCCTCGATAACGTCGTCACTTAGTGATTTTCTTCCAGCAAGGACACCGGAGATGCGGCTTGTCAAAGATTCTGAGGTTTTCTTTAGTCCTTTGCGGAAACGATCAAGCAACGCCATAAGTTCTCAATCCCCCCAATTCAGCTTTTCACGCAGGACATCATAAAAGTATCGTCCGGGAAAACGCACCAACTGCATAGGATACTTGGCTTTTTTTATGGTGACCTTTACCCCCGAAGGCTGACGGGTACCTTCCAGACCATCGACAGTCACCATGACCGCTGCTTTATCGGGCGTCACTTCCACTTCGATGACTTTATCATCCCGCACGACTATGGGACGATTTGCCAGAGTGTGGGGACAGATAGGTGCCAGGATAATAGCATTCATAGTCGGTTCCAGGATCGGTCCACCGGTAGATAACGAGTAGGCAGTGGAACCGGTGGGAGTCGCAACTATCAGTCCGTCAGCGGTATAGGTATTCAGGTATTTGCCATCGATACTGGTTTTGAGTTGTATGGTCCGAGGGTATCCCGCTTTGTCAATGGAGACTTCATTCAGCGCATGGTAAATTTGGGATCCGTCATTTATTTTCGCTTCCAATACCAGACGATTTTCCACAATATAATCCCCACGCAAGAGCGCATCGGTACGATCGAAGAGTTCATCCAAGGATACTTCCGCCAGATACCCAAGTCCGCCAAGGTTTACGCCCAGGATCGGGATGAGTTGTTTTACCGCTAAATGGGTTGTAGATAGAAACGTTCCGTCCCCACCAAAGGATAGCAGCAAATCGCATTGTTTCGCTATTTCCTCGGCGGAATAGGTTGTAGATTCGCGGTCATTGATTGCCTGTGCGGTCTCCGATTCCAGAATGAAAGGGAAATCGATCTCCCGCAATCGGGTGAGATACCGGGGCAGGACGTCCACTAACTCCGACTTTTGTGTGTTCCCAATCAGTCCAAGAACCTTAGGAGGGTGCACGCCCAATAATTTGGAATCGCTCACACGTCTCTCCATTAATAACAGAACTGGTTGTTCATCTAAGAGATGCGGTCAATAATGGTGTGGTTTTCGGCGATATTATTTACCGGTGGATTTCCTGTTCAAAACAGGATTGCTATCGCCGTGTACAGCCATGTTATGCAAGAAATTAACCGGAATTACTTTCTTTTTGTCACGGAACATGTCCCGTGCCGCCAACATCAACCCGTCCACATCTAATCCCAAGTCTCGAAACAGTTGCGATTCATGCCCATGTGGTACAAAATAATCCGGTAATCCTAAACGCAAGACTTGGATGCCGGGAGTTGCGTAATCCGCCAGGAATTCCAATACCGCACTGCCATATCCGCCATGGACTACGTTATCTTCAATGGTGATCCAGCGGGGATATTTTTCGGTTAGCTGCATCAGCAGCGTTTCGTCTAAAGGTTTGATGAACCGGGCGTTGATAACAGCGACATCCAAACCTTTCTCCGACAACTGTTCTGCGGCTTGTAGTGTGGTTTTTACCATTCTGCCAACTGCCAGGATCACCCCATCAGACCCTTCTCGCAACCATTGCGCACTCCCGATGGGGATTTTTTCAAATGATCGTGGTTCGGCGGGCATGATAGTATTTCCTCTTGGATACCTCAAGGCAATAGGACCGCTTCTGTAGGCGACTGCTGTGGCGAGCATGTTCTCCAGTTCAACGCCATCGCTGGGAGCCATGACCACCATATTGGGAATGTGTCGCAGATATGACAAGTCGAAGGTTCCGTGGTGAGTTGGTCCGTCAGCTCCGACTAAGCCAGCGCGATCCATAGCGAAAACCACGGGCAGATTCTGCAGCGCCACATCGTGTACGATCTGGTCGTAGGCACGCTGCAAGAAGGTTGAATAGATGGCTACCACCGGTCGGAATCCCTGGCTGGCAAGTCCGGCAGCCATCGTCACAGCATGGGCTTCGGCGATGCCAACGTCATAAAAGCGATCCGGGAATTCTTCTTGGAAGTGAATCAAGCCGGTGCCATCCGCCATGGCGGCGGTAATCCCCAAAATGGCAGGATTATCCTTCGCCAGGCGGCACATTGCTTTCCCGAATACATCACTGTAGCTGGAACCTTTATGGGATCCGTTAGACATACCAGTGGAGGTCTCGAAGGATCCAACTCCGTGAAATTTCGTGGCATTTTCTTCGGCGAACCGGTATCCCTTGCCTTTCGTGGTCAGGACATGGAGAAACAAGGGACCTTTCAGTTTTTTCACCTGATTTAGAACCCGAACCAGCAATTCGACATCGTGACCATCCAACGGTCCTATATACCGGAAACCCATATTTTCGAACAGACGTCCAGAAGTTACGATGGCTTTGATTCCGGAATCGACTCTTTGAACGGCACGGCGAATATCATCGCCACGGGGGAGTTTGCCCGTCAAGTCCCAAATGTCTTTCTTTAGGCGGTTGAACCTGGGATCGGTAATGAGGAACGTAAAGTATTTAGACAAGGCGCCGACATTGGGGGAAATCGACATCAAGTTGTCATTGAGGATGACGATGAAATTTTTTCCAGAGGCTCCGGCGTTATTCAAGCCTTCGAATGCTAATCCACCGGTCATGGAGCCGTCACCGATTACGGAAATCACATGGTATTTTTCATCCAGTAGGTCGCGAGCGCATACCATTCCATACCCAGCGGAAATCGAGGTGGAGGCGTGCCCAACGCCGTAGCTATCATGAGGGCTCTCGTTGGGAGTGGGAAACCCCGAGATTCCCTTGTACTGCCGATTGGTATGAAACTCTTCGCGACGACCGGTAAGGATTTTGTGGGCATAGGCTTGATGTCCAACATCCCAGATAATACGATCCAGGGGGGAATCGAATACCACATGCAGGGCAATCGCCAACTCCACCACTCCGAGAGATGGGGCTAAATGCCCGCCCGATTTCGAAACGGTTTCGATGATAAATTCCCGAATCTCGGCGGCTAAGGGTTTCCACTGATCGGGAGACAAGGTTTTCAGGTCGTCGGGTGAATTTATTTTTTCGAGTAATGATTCCATATTATCCTCTATGGGTGGACGCTCATCGTATCTATTCTTAGTCGCTAATCAACAGTCGGGTAATCAGATAGCGGATTTATCTTCCGGTTCCTGCGATTCCTTGATAATTGGAAGCCCGTTATTGTCTTTTTCCAGTATTTTCAGCTTTTTCCCAGCCTCGTTTAATTTCCCTTGGCAGAATTTCAACAGTTTTTGTCCTTCTCCAAAAAGCTCCAGCGCTTTCTCGAGGGCGATTTCCCCTTTTTCCATCGATTCAACGATGGCTTCCAATCGGGTGACGGCTGATTCGAATGTTAAATCTTTATCCATTTTATGACTCAAGCACTTCTGCTTCGATTTCACCACGATGCAAGGTAATCGATAATTTATCGCCTTTTGATACGGAACGATTGTCCCGGAGCACTTCGTTTTCCGGAAGTCGTCGCGTAATGCTGTAACCTCTTCTGAGGACTCCGGTAGGATCCAGGACTTTCAATGCGGTTTCCAAGTGATGATGTTGTTCTTTTCGATCGGTGACGAACCTGGTGATACCGAGACGGAATCGTTGTTCCAATTCGTCCAACCGTTGATTTTGGTTTCGGACCAATTCCACTGGACGTTGGAACGCCCAATGATTTGCCAATGCCTTTAATCGATCTCGGTTCCGGTCGAAGATGGCTGCTAACGCACTTGAAATACGTTCGCCAAACTGCTGTAGTTGTGCTGATAACTCCCGGGAATCCCTGATTACGATTTCCGCAGCAGCAGACGGGGTCGGTGCCCGCAGGTCAGCAGCCAAATCACACAGGGTAATATCCACTTCATGACCAACAGCAGATACAACAGGGATTTTCGAATCCGCCACTGCCCGGACTACAGCTTCTTCGTTGAACGCCCAAAGGTCTTCCAAGGAGCCACCACCCCGACCGACAATCATTACATCGATTTGCCCCCATTGGTTGAATTCCTTAATGCCTTTAGCAATATCTTCGGCAGCGCCATCACCCTGGACTTGAGTAGGTCGAAGGATCAGGTCAATCTCCCGCCAACGACGGCGTGCCACGGTGACGATGTCACGGATAGCTGCGCCGGTGGGGGAGGTTACAATGCCTATCCGTCTGGGGAATGATGGTATAGGGCATTTTTTTTCGACATCGAACAGCCCCTCGTCAGCCAGCTTCTTTTTTAACTGCTCATAGGCAAGGGCAAGTTCCCCGATGCCTGCTAACTGCAGGGTATAGACATCGAATTGATAGCGCCCACCTTTTTCATAAATTGTCAAGCGTCCCTGGACGGTAACTTTCAAGCCGTCCCGGATGCGAATCGGAATATTATTGCCTCTTCCACGCCACAGGACGCAGGACAACTGACTATGTGCATCTTTTAAGGTGAAGTACTGGTGTCCGGAACTATGTAACGTATATCCGGAGACTTCGCCTACGACCCACAGTGCGGGGAAATTTGCTTCAATCACCGATCGGATCTGACGGGTGATTTCAGCGACTGTGTATACCCTATCCGCCATTATTTGCGACTAAAGAATGACAATATTATTGACAGTATTATGCTTAACACCAGGCAAGTGGCTAAAGGAAAGATAATCCGGATATTTTTCCCTTGAAAATGGATGTCTCCAGGCAATTTCCCCAGCCAGGGAATTTTAGGTCCCAGCCACAAAACGATACCGGTTATAATAAGGAACAGCCCAATCAGAATCAAGAATTTACCGATCGGTACAGTCATAATAAGCTGTCTTAAGCAGGTAGTTCTACAATTTCTCCGTGAACAGATCCCCGATCAATGGTTAATAATCCATACGTATTCATTGACTGAAAACGATTCGCGGTAGGGCTACCAGGATTCATTACTAACACGTCGCCAATCATTTGCCGATTTGGTTTGTGAGCATGCCCATAGACGACAGCTTGTACATCAGGAAACTCTAAGACTGACCGTCGTGCCATACCAAACGGCGTACCGATTCCATGGATTAGTCCAATCTTGACCCCATCAATTTCAACTACTTGTTTCAAAGGCAGACGTCCGCGCAAAGCTGCTTCGTCGCTATTACCGCGCACTGCTTTCAGATGTCCGATCCCATTCAGAAAATCATATATTTCAGAGCTAACGAAATCTCCAGCATGGAGAATCAATTCTGAAGAATTAGCCACATTTATAAGTTCCGGTGGTAATTCAGAAGGATCAGATAAGTGGGTATCAGCGGTTATTAAAATTTGCATATTCCCCACACCCTTAGATATGCACAATTATTTCTTTTTGTGTCGATTCTTCCGCAAGCGTTTTTTCCGCTTGTGGGTAGCCATTTTGGCTCGTTTTCTCTTCTTACCGCAGGGCAATAGTGCCTCCTCCATCATGAATTATTATTTTGAAAAGTAAGTTTTTATCTTTATGGTTTCTATTTTTTTGACGGTAAATCCTGGTTAACCGCTTTTTTTAGCTTGGGCGACGGGCGGAAAGTCACCGTCCATTTAGATGGGATGGAGCGGATTTCACCGGTAACCGGATCTCGAGCTCGTCGTGGAGCACGGTGTACAGGAACAAAGGTTCCGAATCCACGGAGTTCCACAGTTTTCCCGCTTCGCAATGTTCGGCTGATTAGAGTCATGAGCGCATCAACGGCAGCACCAACCTCTACACGGGTCAATCCGGTCCCCAAGGCAATTTCATTGATTAGCTCTTTTTTATTCATGTCTAACTTCCAATTAGAATGTTCCGCCAATCCATTGATAATGAAATGATTGCAGGTACGACCATAATTCCGGAATCCATTCACGGATATCTTCGGTTAGTAAGTTCCATGGGGACCAGCGGGGCTTCCGCTTATACACAAGCTTAGGCTTACCTTCGATGCCTGCCATATCTGCTAAAAGCTCGACGGCACGGTTAAAGTTTCCCAGATGGTCCACCAATCCCATTTCCAGCGCCTGCCGACCAGTATATACACGACCGGTGGCGTATTCACGCACTGTTTCGACGGGAAGGTTTCGGGAATCGGCAACTATCTCCACGAATTGCTCGAAGGCGTCATCGATCCAGTCCTGCACCCATTCGCGTTCCTCGGGTTCGACTTGCCTATATGGGTTTCCGGTGTCTTTGAAGGGTCCGGTTTTAAAGGTTTCGAATTGGATACCCCATCGCGAGATTAGTTTTTCAAAAACCGGGAATTGAGCAATGACTCCTATGGAACCGGTGGTGGTTCCAGGGTTAGCTACGATAGAATCCGCTGCGCAAGCGATCCAATAGCCACCCGATGCCGCTATATTACCCATGGACACTACTACCGGTAAGCCGTGGTTGCGCATCCTATTAATTTCTTCATAGATTTCCTGGGTGGGGGCGATGGCACCGCCGGGGCTATTGATTCGTACTAACAGCCCTTTTATATCACCTTCTTCTTTGAACCGTTCCAGCAGTCGCAGTGTGGATTTCGATTCGAAAATTGGTCCCAAGATTTCTACTACGCCGATCCGGTCATGGCTGTTGCCACTCACGACATCGAACTCGCTGTCGTCTTTCGGTCCTCCCCAGAAAATCAGCACAATAATGGCAACAATAACCAATAGAATAACGGCTATCAGCCAATCTTTACCACGCATCACGATACTCCCTCAGTTACCCCCCAGACCTTGGTGTTGGGATTATTAAAACCTGACCAGGTTTGATGGTAGTGCGATGTCCCATGCCATTGGCACCCTGGATAGCGGATATTTTGACTCCATAGCGACGAGCGATTACCCAGAGATTCTCCCCACGGCGTACTTTATGGGTAGTGTTCCCATCGCTGTTCACACTGGAAGCCATTGATTCAGAGCCATCATCGGGGACCCAGACATGTAAGATCTGACCGGGGTAGATATACCGCTTGCCGTGCAGGTTGTTCCAATCACGCAGCAGATATACTGACACACCGTGCCGGTCAGCGATTTTACTGAGGAAGTCACCTTTTTTGACCCGGTACGTCATGTGCATCAATCCTTCCCGGGAATCTTCAACATTTACCGAACTTGACGACGACTCAATACTTGCCATTGTTAAACCGCCTGGAGGTGCAGGAATTAATAGGTATTTTCCGACCGGAATACGGTGCTTGTTTCTTAGTTTGTTTTCGGGAACGTCCATGATGGCGCTGATAGTGGTGCCATATTGACGGGCGATCCCCGACAGTGTTTCACCCGACCGCACTCGATGACGTATCCAGTGTGTTTTTTGATCCTTGGGAATTTTCGCAAAGGCTTCCAGGAAGCGCTCGGTTTTACCTTCGGGCAATACTATGGCAATGGAGTCCACCGTAGGGGGTGTACACCAACGCAGGATGGGAGGATTCAGTTTGCGCAAGGTTTTAACATCAGTGCCGGCACAATTCGCCAGTACCTGGAAATCTACACATTCAGAAATCCATATTGTTTCCGTGGGCGAGGGTTCGACTGGTTGGAATTCAGGAAATCCGTACTTGGGCGGATCTTTCATTATGAGAGCCGCGGCGATGAATGACGGTACATAGTTTTCCGTCTGACGTGGCAGGCGCCATAATTTCCAGAAATCCCGACTGTGATGACGACGGATGGCGCGGTGGACACGCAATTCACCGCAATTATATCCGGCAAACGCCAGATACCAATCGTCGAACTCCAGATACAGTTTTTTCAAATAGGCGGCGGCGGCGCGGGTAGATTTCTCCATATCCCGGCGCTCATCATACCACCAATCGCTGTATAAGCCGTACAATCGTCCGGTGGACCGGATAAATTGCCATGGTCCGGATGCATGAGCCCAGGAGTAGGCTTTGGGATTTAGTCCGCTTTCTACCATCGCCAAGTAGGCTAACTCCTCTGGTACGCCCTCTTCTCGCAGGGTTTCTTGAATTCTGGGGAGTACCAACTGGGCACGCTCCATCCATTTCAAAAACACTTTGCGACCACGACGGCTTTTGTAGTAATTAATAACCTGATTTACTTTACGATTGGTGACCAATGGCACTGGCGGGAATATCATTATGGTGCCATTATCCGATAGAGATACTCCGACCGTATCGATATCATCGTTAGACCATTCCAGCCAATCCGACAGGGAATCCGTATATATTTCATTCCCGATGAGCACTCTTTCCGGCACAAATTCATCGGACAGGATTTCCACTTCTCTTAATATATCACGATAGCTTTCAAGAGTCTGGATGTTGAACTGTATCAACTGCCACGGGTTGGGCGGTACTTCTTCCTCGCCTATTGCAGCTAAAAATGCTACGGTTCGATCCAGTTCATCAACCACCCGTTCTGCCTCCCGGTTACCAATAGCTTGTTCCGCCAACTCAAAATGATATTTGGCGATCTCAAGATTCGGTGATGATAATCCGGAATCGATAGCGACACCTTCCGTCACATAGGGATCATCGTAGGTGTTATTCGTCGCATTAGCGTTGTCACGTTCTTCGGCGACGTGTGATGGTTGAATCCCCGCACATCCCAATATGATGAGCAGAATGGGCAGTAGAACCCTCAGACTTTTCCCCATCAGTCCTGAAGACTGATCCCGATCACAGCTTGAAGATAAAGTTTCCATATAATTCCTTTGAATAAATGTCCATCTTTAAAGTTAAGAAAAAAAATCTGTAAAATCAATGTTAAAATGGACTTTTGCTATCTGTTTTCCACGTCTTTGGCGATCCAATGGGCGGCATTTAATCCGGATTGAACCGCTTGTACAACTGTGCCACATTTACCTGTAGCATCACCACCCGCATAGATCCCGTTCAAGTTGGTGCGATTTGCTTCGTCGATGATGATGTTTCCTCGTTCGTCTCTTTCCAATAAATCGTTCTCAAATGCTATGGTGCGTTGTCCTGCTGCAATAATCACCATACCCGCTTCCAGGCTAATACTTTCGCTAGTCAGGGGTATCGGCACCCGGCGACCGTCTTCACCAGGCAAGCCCAATGTTGTTCTGCGGCAGATTAGCCGATAGATAAGCTCCCCCTGGCGTTCAATGGCTAAGGGCTGTAACTGAAACAGGAAATCCACTCCTCTATTAAAGGCTTCATTTACTTCGCGATCCCATGCCGGAAGTTCCGCACGGCTTCGGCGGTATATAACCGAAATGCGGCTCGCGCCAAGCGCACTGGCGACCAAAGCGCAATCCACCGCTACATTACCACCTCCGATAATGCGTACCGGTCCGCGTATCACGGTTTTATCTGGTGTCTGTTTAGCCATCCGCAGGAATTCCAGCCCACTATAGACATCGGGACCATCCTGACCGGTGATGTCCAGCGAACCTTCCTGTAGAGCACCTACCCCTATATATATAGCATCGTACCGTTCACGTAGCTCCTTTAGTAAAGTTATTTCCTGTCCTACATGGATTTTAGCAGGATACGAGGAAAAATTAAGCAGGTCCCGTTTTACAATATCCACAGGCAGTCGATCACCAGGGATTGCCCATGCCGGCAACCCTCCGGTTTCATGTTCCTTTTCGAAGATATGCGTTATAATTCTGCGTTGTCCTAAACCGATGGCACAGGCTGTGCCTGACGGTCCGCTACCTATGATTGCAACTTCGCGATTGCTGGGAGGGGGCAATTGAGGGCGGCGGGGTCGATTATTCCACTCCCAGTCAGTAGCAAACCGGTGCAATTCACGGATATCCAAGGGTGTGTCAATTGTGGCTCTGATACAGACGGATTGACAGAATTGCTCTTGGGGACAACACGCACCGCAGATATGGGTAGGGGGATTGGCAGTACGCACCAATTCTGCGGCTCTGCGGATATTTCCGGAGACTATTGCTTGATTTACCATGGGGATGGGAATCCCTACAGGGCACGACTCCACACAAGGGGCATCCGCACAGCCAAGGCAGCGCACCGCTTCCAGTCGAGCTTTTTCCAGGCTATCAAAAACCACTGTCTCAGCCAAGATATGCGCAGGGACTATAGCGCACATTGCGCTTCCTCCCAAGGTAATGTATCGAAGCCCTGTTGGGATGCTGATGTTTCCATGATTTTATGTAATTCACGGGACATGTGTGAATCCAGTGGCTCTGGCTCGGATTCGGAAAGGAGCTTATGTACACGTTCTTTAGCACGCTTTATCAATGTGCTGCTGCCGGCACGTTGCCATTCGCCCAAATTCCTTCTATCAACCACCGGCGAAGGTATATACTGTTCCTGCTTCAGACAAGATAGGGTCAAAGGCGACGTTAGAAATAGGTCGCCTTGAGTTAGGTCACCTAATAAGTCTTCCGCCAATAGACCATCTCTAAATTGAATACCCTGTGTTAGGCGCAACGCCATACCGCATACATCATGATCGACCACGAGTTTCACCAGGCTCTGGCAGCTTTCGAAATCCATCATTCCAGCACCACTAATTACGTTGATGCCGGCTAAAGCTGCCAATAAGGCTCCTGATGATGACTCAAATCCAGCTTGCGCATCCACTTTCTTCGCATCGCTTAGTCCCATATAAGCATGGGTTGGCAGGTTTAGGAATTTACCTATTTGATTGTACGCTACATCAATCATCATAGTTTCCACAGCGCCCATGGGGGTGGTGCCTTCCCGCATATCGAACACAGCGGGGGATCCCCCGTAAATGATGGAAGTCCCTGGATTGAGCACCTGGGTAATCACGACGCCGCCTAATGTTTCCGCCGTGTGCTGCACCAGGGCGCCTGCTAAAGTTACCGGGGCAGTGGCACCGGCTAAAGGCATAGAGACAAATTCTAACGGCACACCATCTTTGGCACCGTCAATCAGGGTTTGGCACCCTAATTTTGACCAGGTTAAAGGTGGTGACGGACAAACGTCGAAGATGGCTAAGGGTTTCGCTCTCAATTCTTCCTTGCCGCCACGAATTACGGACAACATTTCGATCATGGGATTCCAGCCTTCTTGAGCAAAAGTGCCGGTCACGATTGGTTTCCGGCAATGATGCAGGGCAATAATCAATCGCCAGTGATCGGCAATCTCCCGGGGAACATCGTCCGGTATGAGACCGGTGGACTGGGCGGCATAGTTGGGAAGTGCATCGGTTAACTGATGGAATTCTACAACGTCTTGACTGTTAGGTTTGCGAATTGTGTCATTCTGCCAATCCAGTACATTTATCGCCGCAGAGCCTGGATCGAAATGCACGTTGTGATCAGTGAGTTCCATGGCAAGATGTCCTGCTCGGTCGAACAATTCGATACGCGAAGGCGTCGATTTACAACAGGTTTCTACTAATTTGTGAGGGATCAGAACTCGCTTTGGGTTCCCTTTAGCTGATGCACCTGCAGCCAATAGTTTTTCTACTACTTCCGGATGTTCAATCAGTAATCCGACCTTTTTCAAGACGTCATAGGCTTCATCCAGGATTCTGGTGATTTGGGATTCGGATAATATGCGGAAAGATGGGCGTTGTTTTTCGTTCATGGGTTGTCTCGATATTGTTTCATGGCATTGATTATTGGTATGTAACCGGTGCAGCGGCACAGGTTTCCTGAAATGGCACGTCGAATTTCATCATTGGATGGTTTTGGGTTTCCCTGAAAAAGAGCGAAGGCTGACATCAACATTCCCGGAGTACAGAATCCACAATGTACCGCATCGTTGTCCAGGAAAGCTTCCTGTAATGGGTGGAGTCTGCCGTTTACCATCAAACCCTCCACGGTGATAACCTGTTTTCCATCCACCTGGGGCGCTAACACCAAGCAAGAATTGACCGCTTCGCCATCAATTAAGACGGTACAGGCTCCGCATTCCCCGATCTCACATCCGCGCTTGCTTCCGGTAAAACCAAGGTCTTCTCTAATCAAATCCAGCAAAGTTCGATTAGCTGGGACTTCCAACTGGTAGGCTTGATTGTTCAGAGTAAATGAGATGGTCTCCAACCTCATGATTGCTCCCCCAAGCATTTTTGCAAGCATCGTGCTACAATTTTGGCAACCACCGGTTTTTTATAGGGTGTGGACCACCGTTCACCGGATTCCAAGACCATCAATTCCGAAACTTCATCACCGATAGTTTGAAACAGGTCGTCGCTCGGGGTTTGACCAATCAGCTTTTGTTCCAAGGTACGCAAGCGACGGGGACTGGGCATGATCGAACCGGGGGATATGATGGCGTCCGATATTTTATTTTCACGAATATTCAATCCTACGACCAAGTTCAATCTTGCAATGGCTAATGCTTTGCGGCGACCCAATTTATAAAAGATCATCTTCATGTCGGCAGATGGAATTGGAAATCTAATGCCTATGAGCAATTCGTTTACATCGAGTGCCACCCGATAGGGACCAAGAAATAAATCCTCGATGGGAAGTTCTCGGGATTTCCGTTGGGATTGGATCAGCAACACGGCATTCAGGGCAATCAGCGCCGGAACTGTATCGGCACAGGGAGACGCATTGCACAAGTTTCCGCCGACAGTAGCACGATTGCGGATCTGTGGGGATCCCACACTGGTAGCGGCAGCAGCCAAGACCGGGACGTTGTTATTAATAAGTGGTGAGTTTGCTATTTGGGACATCGTAACCAAAGGACCTAGCACAATATCGCCATTCTTCTGATTAATTTCGGACAACTGTGCGATTCGTGATATGTCTATCAATCGGATGGGAGGTCCTTCCTGCCGTCGCAGGTCGATCATCAGATCGGTTCCACCAGCAAGCACCGCCTTATGCCCTTTCGCCCGATGTAGATCCTCAAGGGCTTCTTTTACCGAAGTCGCTCTTCTATAAACAATCGTTCTCAGAATATCCTCATTCTGTTATTTAATCCATGTCGGTTTTACGACTGCCACGGGATTCGGAACGGTGCAGATGTCGCCCCAGTAATACTGCTTCGAGATTTGCCGGTAGTTCACGGACGCGCTTACCGGTGGCATAGGCAATGGCATTGATGATTGCCGGTGCTACGATCTCCGTGGCGGGTTCCCCGATTGATTTTGCGCCAAAGGGTCCTGCCGGATCGGGATGTTCAAGGATTATCGGCGTGACTTCGGGCATGTCCATCGATGTGGGAATCAAGTACTCGTCGAAGTTGGAGACCTCAGGCACCGATTGTTTGTGAGGATATGATTCCAGTAATCCATATCCCATTCCCATCGCCACACCGCCGTATATTTGTCCTTCTACGCCAGGTCGGTATATCGCCTGACCGACATCGTGTGTAGAAACGATTCTATGTACGGTAACCTCGCCGGTTTCAGTGTCTACACTGACTTCGGCGATGTTTACGCCATAGACATAAGTAAAATAGGTGGTTCCCTGTCCGGTGTCTTCGTTCCAGTCGGTGTGAGGTGCCCGGTACCAGCCAATGCCCATCAGGTGTTGTCCACGATCAAATGCAAGTTGTGCGGCATTATCAAAGGACATCGGTTTCGAATTTCCGCCTTTTTTGGGTCGAATCACACCGTCGCCGATTTCCAGGTCAGTTGTGGAGATTTGCATTTCTTCGGCGACGACGGAAAGTAGTTTATCTCTTACTTCCAACGCTGCCAACCTGGCTGCGCCACCACCCATGATGGTTCCTCGGGATGCCACCGTGGGTCCGGAATCCGGCGCTCGACTGGTGTTGGCATCAAGAAATACTATGCGATCCAGGTCGATTCCAAGCACTTTCGCGGCAATCACACACATCTGAGTGGCAGCTCCTTGCCCCATATCCACGATTCCCGACGACACGATTACCGACCCGTCTTTCTGTACCGACACGATAGTAGCCGCTTGATCGACACCTTCAGCACCAAGTGACACACCACGGTAGCTGCATGCTAAGCCGATGCCGCGTTTTATGTTACTCTGGTCACCAGCGAATTCTTTTCGTTTTTCTTCCCATTTTGCTTCGGTCGCCGTTTTTTCCAACGCTTCACCGATAGATACGATCCCGGTAAGCTTTTGACCAGTAGCAGTTTCAGATTCCTCTTGCAGCACGTTCATCAATCGAAACTTCAGAGGATCCATACCCAGTTCATCCGCCAACTCATCCATCAAAGATTCCACTGCAAAATTGACCTGGGGGGAACCAAAGCCGCGCATGGCGCTGGTATAGGTATTATTGGTGTGAGCGGCACGGACGTCGGTGTGAACATTGGGCACTTGATAAGGACCGGTCGCTTGCACCACCGACCGCCAAGTTACGAAAGGTGTCATGGCGGTATAGGCACCGCCATCGGCTACCATATCGATTTTCATAGCAGTGAGACGCCCATTCCGCTTAGCGCCAACTTTATAGGTCATAATGTATGGATGGCGTTTGTAGCTCTCCAGAAAGGATTCTTCACGAGTGTTCACCATCTTCACCGGTAATCCGGTCGCCAACGCCAACAGTGCCGCCCGGCAGCACATTACGGTCATCACCTGATCCTTACCACCAAAGGATCCTCCAAGAGGTGCCTGCAACACCTGGACTTTTGACAGAGGCAGATTCAGTACTGACGCCATGGCGGTTCTGGTGGAATACAGATTCTGAATCGAACCGGTTACTTTGACGCCACCATGGGAACTGGGTTCTGCTAGGACTGCTTCCGGTTCGAGATAAGCATGTTCGACAAATTGAGTCTGGTAGGTGCGTTCGATTACGATGTCGGCATCAGCAAGTCCAGCTTCGATGTCGCCTTTTCGGACTTTGTGATGTACGATTTCGTTCCCGTCGTCATGGATAGCAACAGTTCCCGGCTTCAACGCTTCAACCGGATCGCTGATGATGGAAAGAGGCTGGTAATCGATTTTAACTTTCTTCAAAGCTTCATGAGCAGCATCACGAGTTGTGGCACAGGCGATTACCACGCCATCGCCCAAATATCGTACCTTATCGTCAGTTAACACCCGTTGATGTGCGTCTATCTGTCCGAAGCAAGCGTTCCCGGGGATGTCCTTATGGGTCAGTATTACTTTGACCCACGGTAGTTTTTTAGCTCTCGATATGTCAATTTTCCTAATAATGGCATGAGGGTGCTCTGCCCGTAATACAGCTCCCCACAACTGATTGGGACGGTTGTGGTCTTCGGCGTACAGGGTCCTACCGGTGACTTTGCCCCAAGCATCGACCCGTCGAGGGCTGGTACTATCCATGGACGCCGGTTCGGGAAATTTCTTATTTTTGTTGTTTAGGTTTGTCATCGGATAATAGCTTCTCTATGCCATCTCGGACTAATTCACCGATCATCAACCTGCGGTATTCCACAGTGGAACGGATATCTTCGATCGGGTTGCACTCTTGCATTGCCTTGTTTGCAGCCTGTTCTATCACGGCAGTCGTCGATTGTTTTCCCTCCAAGATTGCCATGGTTTCATGCGCTAATAGAGGAATCGGGGCTACTGCGCCGAAGGCAAGTCTGACATTATTTAATTCGCCGTTATTCTTAGTTGCTGCTCCAGCAACTGATATTTTCACACACGCCAGTGCTCTACGCTGCGCCAATCTGAGGTAGAATTCTCGGCGATCTGGGACTATAGGAACATGGATACCGGTTAATAGTTCGTTTTTACGCAGGGCAGTTTCGCCGGGTCCGGTAAAGAAATCTTCCAATGCCAGATTTCTTGTTTCTTTTTCATGCCTGATTTCAATTTGAGCATTGAGAGCCAATAAGGGAGCTGCAGTATCCGCCGCCGGGGAGGCATGACACAAATTTCCGCCGATAGTGGCACGTTCCCGGATAGAGGACGATCCCATTGATCCCGCTGCCAACGCCAATGAGGGTGCTATTCCCTTGATTTTAGGTGAATTGGTGATTTCCGCCATAGAGGTCAACGGACCAATCCAGAGATGGTCTTGTCTTATGTCTATACCTCTCAACTCTTGAATCTCGCCGATATAGAGGATGTGGCGAGGTTTGGGAATATCAGATTGCCAACCCACGAATAAATCAGTTCCGCCGGCTAAAACGGTACTATCCAGATCGCCGTACTCATCAAGCCAGCTTAGAGCTTCATGAATAGTTTTGGGAGTATATATGTCAGATTGAGTCATTATTCGACATGTGGAATATTATTTAAGTATCTCCGATCGATATATTTGAATCATTTCCGCCAGGATTGATACTGCAATTTCCGCGGGGGTTTCGGAGGCAATGTCCAAACCAACCGGGCTGGAAACTTTATCCAACAATTTGGGATCGATCCCTCTATCGGTCAGATGTTGAAAGACTTCCGCTTTTTTCTTACGACTGGCAATCATCCCCAGATAATCACATTGCTTTGTCAATATCTGGCTAAGCACTGTCTCGTCGTGCTTATGACCATAGGTCATTATCACCACGAATGCAGGAGACGGGGATTCCCAATTTGCGGCGGTTTGGGAAAAGTCACCGATAATTATGTCTTTGGCGAAAGGAAAGCGTTCCTTCGTCGCCCAGTCGGGACGGTCATCGATAATCACCACGTTCCAGCCTAAAATATCCGCCATGTCCGCCAACGGTTTCCCGCAATGACCGGCACCGAAAATCGTTAACGTGGGATTGGATGTCAATGGTTCGATAAATACCTCCATCCAGCCTCCACAGATCATTCCCGTGCTCTTCTGGTCTGGATCATCCAAATCATATCGTTTCGTGGCGGGTTTGCCGGATTTGATAATATTCTTGGCATCTTCGATGGCTTGTGCTTCCATGGAAGCCCCGCCGATGGTGTCAACGATGGTGCCATCGGGGAACACCAACATCTTCGCCCCGACTTCGCGGGGGACTGAACCGCCGGTATTGATAACTGTCGCCAGTGCTGCTGGTATTCCCTCACGGCGACATAGTACGATTTCTTCATATATATCTATCATTCGTTGTTCCTGATTGTCTGTGCGGCTGCTTCCACGGCACGGAATATTTTGCTATATCCGGTACATCGACAGAGATTTCCGGATAGTGCTGTGCTAATCTCCTCATTGGTGGGCTGGGGATTTTCGGATACCAGAGATAGTGTGCTCATAATCATACCGGGAGTACAAAATCCGCATTGGACAGCTCCTTCAGATATGAACGCTTCCTGGATGGGGTGCAAGCTGTCATCGGGGGTTATGCCTTCAATGGTTATTATGTTGGCATTCTGCGCCTGACAAGCCCAAACCAGACATGAATTAACCGACTTATTGTTCATCAATACAGTACAGGCGCCACATTCGCCGGAACCACAGCCTTCTTTAGTACCGGTTAACGCGAAGTCCTCGCGGATGATATCTATCAACCGCCGGTCTGAAGGGGTTTCTAATGTTCGTTTCTTGCTGTTTATAGTTATAGTTAGAGTCATATCCTATTCAATTCGTCTTGGGAAGATTACTCAGTGCACCTATGATTTTTTCCGGAAGTAAGGGCAGATCGGTGATGCGAACACCGATCGCATTGGCAACCGCATTGGCAACCGCAGGGGCGATACCCATTAATGGGTGTTCCCCAAAACCCTTGGCGCCAAAGGGACCATCAGGATAGGGATGTTCCACGATAATCGGTTCGATTTCCGGGACGTCGGCGGAAGTAGGGATTATATACGTAGAGAAATCCTCAGCCTGTAATACGCCATCAACCATAAGGATTTGTTCGGTCAGTGCATAACCCATTCCCTGGACTGCACCTCCTTCAATTTGTCCTTCTACCATCTGAGGGTTTACCGCCTTCCCGACATCGTGGGCTGCAGTGATTTTCACCACGTTGACTCCTCCTGTTTTGGTATCCACCTCCACTTCGGCTACATGCGTCGCCCAGGAATAGACCACATAGGCGTCTCCCTGACCGGTTTCCTCGTCCCACGATGTGGGCGGGGAGACATGGAATCCCTGCGATGCAAGAGTTTTTCGCTCTTTAATAAGGTGGGCTGCAAGTTCCGAAATTTCGATTTTCTGCTCGGTGGCTGCCGCCATCCCGTTTCTTAAGACCACATTCATTTCATCGCAGGAAAGATAATTCATAGCAGCTTTTAGCAGATTCGCCCGAATCGGGGCGCAGGCATTTCGCAACGCCTGACCGGACATGGTTGTTGCCCGGCTGGCAACCGTGGGACCGGAATCCGGGATCCGGCTGGTGTCGGTGGGTAGTATGGTCACCTGGTCAAAGTTGACCCCCAGCTCTTCCGCTACAATTTGTCCAAGCACCGTTTCCATACCCTGCCCTATTTCGGTGGTACCCACTGCATATTGTACCGATCCGTCTTGCAACATTTGAACGAATGCGCCGGTGCGTGCCAAATAGGAACCTCCAGCACCTAAGCCGACACCGTAAAAGGTACACGCCAAACCAATGCCCCGTCTCATGCGGCTTGATTTGGCTGCGGAGTATTGTCGATACTTGGAAAGGAAATCTGACTGTTTCAGGGCACAATCCATCGCTTCCTGTGCGCCGATACTTTCTTTGATAGTTTGACCGTAGGATGTAGTGTCACCTTCATTAAAGAGATTTCGGGCACGGAATTCGGCGGGATTCATTCCGATGGCGTCTGCCAGACGATCCATGTGAGATTCGGCTGCGAATATTATTTGTGGAGATCCAAAGCCCCGAAATGCGCCACAAGGGACGGTATTGGTAGCCACGGCATAGGAATCCACACGTACGTTGTCACAGCGATATGGACCTAGGGCATGGACAGTCCCCCGCCACAGGACCACCGGACTCAGCGTGGCATAGGCGCCGGCGTTCAACACGTAATCGACCTCGACCGCAAGTAATTTTCCATCTTTACTGGCAGCCGCCTTATAGCGAATCCAGGCAGGATGGCGCTTGGACGTGGATCGGATATCCTCTTGGCGGGTATAGACCAGTTTTACCGGTCGTCCCGATTTCATCGCAAGCAGCGCTGCTTGACAGGCAACTAAGGATGGAACATCTTCTTTACCGCCAAAAGCACCACCAGTAGCAGATTGAATTACTCTAACCTTACTGTAAGGAAGTCCCAGGACTTCCGCTAACGCCCACTGGACGTAGAAAGGGCACTGCATAGCCCCATATACTTCAATACCATCCCCAACAGGAATGGCTAACATCGCTTGGGGCTCGATATAGGCATGCTCTTGATAGGGGGTTTGGTAAATATCTTCAATGACAATGTCAGCACCGGAGAAAGCGGTATCGACATCACCTCGACGCATTTTCCAATGCTTGAAAATGTTATCATCTCCGAATATTCGAACAGCTTTTGAACCCCTTGCTTCCAAGGGATCAAAAACGGCTGGGAGATCATGATAGGTTATTTGTACGCGCGCTGCCGCCTCTCGAGCAGCTTCACGAGATTCTGCAGCCACTAACGCGATGGGTTCACCGACATAACGCACACGCTGTTCCGCCAGGCATGGTTGGTCATGAAAAATCACCGGGACGACATTATTACCGGGGATGTCCTGGGCAGTGATAACTGTCGCCACACCGTCCGTTTTTAAAGCAGGAGAAATATCCAAAGCTTGGATGTCTGCATGAGGACAGGTAGAGCGCACCACGGCGGCATAGAGCATCCCCGAGACGGAACGGTCGGCACCGAATTTTGCCCTTCCGGTGACCTTGTCCACCGCATCCGATCTCGGGACCAGTTGACCAACTACTGTTAATGGGGTTTCATTCATAGCTGTAAATATTATATAGACTTTAAATATACATTTTCTTGGGAATGATGTCAAGGGAATTCTCGACAGGTTGCATATCCATTATCGATTCGTACTATAATTAGATGTATTTATTATTAACATATTAAGAGCCATGAACAAATAATTGGATAAAAAAAGGATCAGAACTAAATACTATGGTTCATGATCCGTATTCGCACACATACAAGAAAACCCGCTGTTGTATTAGGCGGGTTATCTTCTTACGTTATCAGGGATCTGCTCAGCGCAAATTTCCCCGCTGATATTGCTATTTGTTACTTACGGCGAAGTATGTCTTTTTCCGGATGCTTCTCCTGGATCCATATTGGAATTGCCACAGGATGACGGGCTCTATCGGGAAACGTGATGTTGGGATCATAAAAATCCAACAATTCATTGTCTGCTGTTACATAGTAGAAGCTTGTATTGTTTACAGCAACGGCGTAGGTATCAGTATAACTTGTGTCCACGGTGGATCCAATCTGTACGAATCCACTGTCCGGGGAAGTGGTGGATTTGTAAATGTGGTATTGCTGAGCTCCTGCTGCAGGTGTCCAGCTCAGGACCACGTGATCTACATCTGTACCAGTGCTTAGTGAAATTACCAGGTCATCGACAGATTCTAGCAGAGTACTAGTGATTTCAACATTGTCAATGTACCAACCAGGATATGTAACCGAGCCATCCGATCCGAAATTCCACTGAATGATCGCTGTGGTTCCCCCGTAAGCACTCAAATCAAATTCCGCGGTGGTCCATGTAGTGCTATGTCCGGTATATATAGGTTCACCCCAGACGCAATCGTTAATATAGCAGGTATCGATATATCCCCCCACCGGAGTAAGTAAATCCCAGTTGCTCCCACCGTCGGTGGATATCTTAACATTCCCGCCATCCCAACCGTACTCGATACTATACCAATGGCAGAAAGTTAATGTAGCTAACGGTTGGAGCTCAATAGGTGGTGTCTCCAGATGACTACATGTGCTATTTGGATATGCTGCATCAATTTCCGTACCCCAGCAGTATGGCTCGGAACAGGCAGTGGCAGGTCCGTAGGTCGGATTGCCCCATTCCCAACAACCACCACCGCCACCACAGCTAGTGCTGGTGTAACCACCGTCGTAAATATCAAAGTCCTCTGAATATGGCAGAGTAATCGGAAAGAAGCCAGTGGTTGTTATCCAGGAAGTATCTGTTAGGACATTGTCTGTACCCCCCTGAGACCACACCACCACTTCACCGTAGCTCAAATCGCCTATGTTGATTCCCACCGGAGTAACTACTCGGCAGATAAAGGAATCGATTACACTTGCATTCACCGCAATTTCTGTGATAACGGTGGTTCCGGCATTATCCAAGATCTGATGATCCCAGGTCTCGCCGGTCACTGTCACGGTTACATCAAAAGTGTCATTAAGCGTACCGCAGTTTTCGATGGTAAGCATGTAATCGAGAGTATCCTCTTCGGCGGTTGAGTCCGATAGTTTTTCAGGTTCCAATATCACACAATAATCAAATGGAATATAGGTGAATTCATCAGCTCCGATGTCCGGTGTGGAGACATCCCGCGGCTCGAAATCAAAATCATCAGTCACCGTTGCGATTGGGATTCCCTCACCATCCACCGGCGATGGCAAAAAGGTTGTTATGTGGAGATCCGGGGTGTCGGTGTAACTCATAAAAATCGGATCTGCGCTGATACTGTTGGCATTGGTTCCACTGGCAGCCTGGAACGCCGCCAAGGTATAATGATAAGCAAGATAGTAACCTACGGCGGCTCCGTTCGGCGCATAAATGTCATTATAATCGGAAATCGTACCGTAGGTCGTCGGTGCTCCACTCAGGTGATAGGCGCGTCGGGAGCCAGACGTACCGAAGTTGTAAAAAATGTTGTTCTTTACAATCGAGTTGTAACCGCGGTAATGGTACATGGTGCGATTTCCGCCGGTATATACCGAGTTATAGTAGTACTTGTTATCGTAACCCTGATGGGCACTAATCCCGTAGTAATTACCAGTCGTAGTCTCAAGGCTATACACCATGTTGTTGAACACTAACGCACGGTCATTGTAGTACATGTTGATACCGTAGTAGTCAGCTTCGATCTCGTTGTAAGCTACCACACAATCCTGGTTATGGTCGCAGCGTATTCCGGAATAATTTCCCACCGTACCAACATCGTGGATGTAGTTATTGATGAAGCGGTTGTGGTTGGAGGAATCCGGACTGTAGTAACAGAAAATCCCATTGTAGCCAACATTGGTGATTTCCAACCCGCTAATGGTCACATAATCAGCGCCGGTAAAGTAGAAACCTTGACCTGTCGATGTCACTACCGGAAACTGCCCGGGAGCATTCTGAAAAGTAATCGTATTGGCTGAGCTTGAGCCTGTAATCGCTGGCAAATTAACCTGACCATCATACGTACCCGTATAGATGTTGAACGTTACCGGTCCGCTAACTCCCACCTGTGAAAGTGAATCAGCAGCTGCCGCGGGGCTTGGGAAGTCGTTGTTCCCACCACCCACATCGTAGCTTCCGGATAACTGGGCTATGACCGTAGAAGTAAAGCAAATCAAGAGTGGCCATACCATACCAAAAATCACACGATGCCGCATTTTCTCCTCCTCGTGATAAGATTGATATGTATCCATTTAGACTTAGACAATCTACTATGTAAGCATATTAACTATTTATTCCCAACCAACTTTTTTGGCGAAAGCAATAATGGTATTGGATTAATAGAAACTCCTCAAGTGCAAGAAAGAAAAATCCACTGTAAACAGTAGATTAAACAATTATTTAGGGTGAATTAGAAGATGTTCGAACATATTTTATTCACCGGCTGAAGTAGAAAAGCTTTTATGACACAGGCTCTATTTTTCTTGCTGTATTATGGGAGGTTTATTCGAATTCGCACGGTTGTGAGTAATGTTAAGTTGAAAATTAGATTATCCTAGTCCCAAAAGTAAGCCGCCTCGGAAGATAATAAAGGCAAAGCACCATGCTAACAATAACTCGTAACCTACAGCAAAAGCCGCCCATTTCCAACCGCCTGCTTCTCTGCGAATGGTGATTACGGTAATTATACATGGAGTATATAGAAGTATAAAAACCAGGAATGCATATGCGATTAGCGGTGACCTGATGGATCGACGTAAGCCGTCAATTAATGCTGCTTCTGTTCCATCGGCTGAATCGCCTACTCCATACAAGACCCCCATGGTCGATACTACGACTTCTTTTGCTACAAAGCCTGTGAGCAAGGCGACACCCAACTGCCAATCGAATCCCAATGGCTGCAATGCAGGTTCGATAAATTTACCAATTTGACCGATGTAGGTGTGTTCCAAGCCGTCAGTTTGTGAGAGAGTGGTTACTTGATTCTCGTGATTCACAGGATGTGCATGTTCAGCCGTTTGGTCAGGGTGACGCGGAAATGCTCCCAAGAACCAGATGATTATAGAAAAGGCGAGGATGATACCCCCCATTTTTTTCAAATAGATCGAGCCTTTTTCCCACATGTGGATTAGGGTGCTTTTGGTGGTGGGCATCCGGTAGGGCGGTAGTTCCATAACGAAAGGCGCTACTTCGCCTCGAAACAGAGTCTTGCGAAAAATTTGCCCCACTCCAATAGCCAATATGAT
>CBDVBD010000028.1:0-26248 GCA_965372135.1 uncultured bacterium
GGTGATTGACGTGGGGCTGTATTCAGGGGTGCCGGGGGCGGTGAAGAATGCCGAGGATGTGTATTTGCTGGAGTTGATGAGCATGCAGGATGCACATGAGGGAATCAAGGCGTTTTTGGAAAAACGACCGCCGAAATGGCAGGATGAGTAATTAGCGGTTGATTATTTCCAATTCGACATTGAAGACTGATTGGTTTTGGTTGTTTGTGTAGGATTTGATGATGGAAAATAAACATGTTATTTCATCCAAGCGCACGCTACTCGTTATTTTGGTGTTAGTCGTGCTTTGTCCCGCTGTGTTCGCGGTGCAGAATGTGACGATTACGCCCAGTGCGGTTCCGTTTGGAGACGATATCACGCTGTCCTTTGAGTTTGATCCTGGGTATCAAGTGGCTGATTGTTGGATATATTTGGATATAAACCAGTCGGGAACTGTGGATCCTTCAGATCCGATGTTCCTAAGGGAACGGTTTGAAGATAACGACGGATGGGACGAGAACCCCGCATCCGGACATTATACACGAGTGTTCAGCCATCAGGAATTTTTTGCAATACCGATGCAGTATGTGGTACTTGTAGAGGATGATGGCTCATCGGACACTGGAACGTTTACCATTAATCCGGTGTCGTCCGGTACGTCGTTGTCCGGAACGGTAACGCAGCCTGCCAATACAGAAAATCTGGTGGCGTTTTTTGCCATCATGGAAGGCGGCGGTGAACCGCAGAATTTTTTCATTGGATTGACGAATTCCAATGGCGGCTACACCGTGAGTATCCCTGATTCCTTCGCTGGATGGGCTGGAATTTTCTTTGTGGGTGATCTAGCTGATTTGATTCCAGACTGGCAGATGTCAGAGATGGAAATGCTGTCGGTGCAGGGGCATATGACCGGATATGATGTTGAGATGCGACCGGTGAATGCATGGATATACGGCAGAGCTCGCGACGATGGAGGTTTCGATTTAGATGATGGTTATGTGGTTAATGCGGAGATGGATGGACCCGGTGAAACCGGGGCGGCGCAGGATGGATGGTATCATATCGGAGTGTCGGAAGGTGGATGGGAGATAGGTGGCGATGACCAACAACTGCGGTATGATTACCTTTCGCCATACGATGATGTGGAGTTGGATCCAGGGGATTCGGTGAGAGTGGATTTGGTGTTCTATCAAGCGAATAGTACGATTACCGGGAGGGTGTATTTGGACGGATCGCCGTATTCAAGGATGGCGGTGGACGGGAGTGCTCCTGAGGGTGACACCTATTCACTAAGTGATCTCAATGGGGAATACAGTCTGTGGGTGTCGAATCTGATTGCAGGATATGACGTGTCCGTGGATCGAAGCTTGATTCCTGTGGGATATTATGTGGTTGAGGAATATCAGGGGGTGGCGTCCGGCGCTACCGGGATTGATTTTCATTTGGTGTTGATTCCTGGAGGTATTTCCGGGCAATTGACGGTGGAAGCGGGTGATCCGATTCCTGATTATACCGAATTTATGGCTTGGGCGGAAGAATGGGGAGGGGGACAGGGTTACAGCGCACAAGTGGAGACGGATGGTTCCTATGAAATACGAATTCCGGAGGGTGTGTACGAGCTTCGATTAGGGCAGCCCTACCCGCCTCCATTTAGTGACCTGACGTATTTATGGACACCACCTGGTTATGATAGCGTGGTAGTGGGTAATACAGTGACACCGGGGTATGATTATGAGTTGAATTATGCTCATGCGCGGTTGACCGGGGAGCTGATTGGGCTTGCTCAAGTTGACGAACTTATGGTTATCGGTTTTGTCGGTGATCAAGAGCCAGTGTATATTAGTGTGGCGATGGTGGAGGAGGATTTCAGCTATGAGATGGGGCTCTGTGATGGGCGGTGGAATTTGATTCCGCCCGAGGTGGAAGGATATACTGTGGATCCACCAGGATATACGTTCGATGTCTCCGAAGGTGATACTCTGTTTACGGGATACGATTTCACCTATACCTCATTGACAGTCCAGCCAAGTCAAACCGACCCGGTCGCTTCCGATTTCCAAATTGGTGCCTGTTACCCGAATCCGTTTAATTCGACGGTGGTGGTAACGTATAAGATTCCAACGCAGGGTATAGTGATGCTGAATGCGTATAATGTTCTGGGGCAGAAAGTGGCGGAGGTGTTCAGGGGTCTGGTGCCCAGCGGAGTGCATCGCATTACCTGGGAACCGGAAGATTTAGCGACCGGGATCTATTTCCTGGAGCTGAATTGGCAGGGGGAAGTGCAGATGGCGAAGGTAATGTACCATAAGTAGTTAGAAAGTTAACAAGTTGGCAAGTTGACTAACCGGTAAGGATTAGTTATTTGTTACCGCTGACAGCGGAAAGTAATTTCTGATAGTAACCGGATAAACGACATTCCATCGGTTCAAGATTGCAATGATGATTTGGAGACCCCTCCCTTACTCCCCCCCTGCAATCCGCCGGCAGGCGGACAAGTAGCAGAGGGGGATTTTATAGAAAGCCCGGGCAGTTGATGTCCGGGCTTTCTATTTATGCTGTGATGGTTTACTGGTCTCGTTAGTTTGTGTATGAAGTTACGTAGTAGAAATTAATTGTGCGATCCAGGGCGTCAATGTCGATATAATTTGTGCTTGTTCCCTGCCAGATTTGGATGAAGGTTCCATCGGGGGTTAAGCTCCGGTATACGCGGTAGCCGTCGGGGGATCCCCCTCCGGTCCAGGTCAGGATGATGTTGTTACCCGCTCGGGTGATGACGAAATTGGTGACCGGAACCACAGAAACCGGCAGCACACCCCAGAGGGACACGTCATCCACGTACCAACCTTCGTCAGCGGCGGAATTATCAGAGCCGAAACGGAAACGGATTTGCAGGGAATCGCCGGTCAGGCTTCCCAAGTCGAATGCGGCTTCCTGCCAGTTGAAATTGCCTGCATAACAAGGGATTCCGGCAAAAGGTCCGGAATATGGGCTGCCACCTCCTGAGGTGGTACGCGTGGTTTTTGGATAATCCCCATCAGGTTCGATCAGTGCCCAGGCGCCGCCATCCACCGATACTTCCACAATGCCGGCATCATAAGCGGAATCGGGATAGGCGCCCGAGATTTCCGATTCCATCCAGTGCCAGAATTTTAACTGGGCATGATTCTGCAAGGGTAAGACCGGAGATACCAATCTTGCGTCCATGTGATTTGTGTAATCGCCAGAACCGGTGTCACCGCATTTCCAACTGTGAGTTGGAGACTGGCTGCGGGCAGTGGACAGGTGCCACTCGTCATTCCAACCGGAAGCAGCATGATGAGTCCAGCCCAAGGCGCCGGTTTCGAAATCGATGCTATAGTATTCTTCCCGCTGACCTACAATCACCGAGAAATCCAGGGAAGTACTATACCCTGTTGCGGTGGAAACCTGTAGCTGGAATTGGATTTCATGTAAGATCGGACAACTGGAATCTACGGTAAACTGAAATGGAGTTTGGCTGGTACCTTCCTGGTTAGGACCCATATTATCGAATGATGCTATGGTGACACCAATGGAGACATAGGGATCGGATTCAGTCAAGATTCCCGTGATTCCGGTGGTGGTATGCATACCAAAGTTTTTCAGTGTAACGTCCATGTTAATGGTTTCACCGGGATCGGGAATTCCGTTTCCATTGCCTCCGGCATCGTCAATGATGTTGCTAACGTAGCGCAAATCGGTGGAATCGGGACAATATAGATGTGCCATGTCCAACAACTGCAGTTTTGCTAAGTAGTTTTCGTGACATAGAGGTTGTATACTACTTGCGGGTGGCCAGAACCCCTCATAGGAACTGCCGATTTCTGTACTTACCGCAAAACTTTTCACCTTGGTGGTCTGTTCCCCATAGTACCAATCAAAGGAACACCCGTTGACTTCATAGTTGATCGTTTGGTAACAAGTTCCATATGGATAACCGGTTTGGCTAGCCATAGCTGCACCGATCTCCATAAATTCCAGCGAGTCAGGTGTCAATCCGAAATCTAAGGGTCCCCAAGGGTACATATGGACATTGCTGTAGGCGTGGTTGTCAACAATTATGCAGAATTGGCGGGAAATGCAGAAATCTCTTAACACTTGCGTCTCGGGTTCAGAGAATGGAAATGGACCTCGATAACAGATGTCGCTTGGGTTTGGATCGGAACCTATATTGTTATAACCCCAGTAAAAGTCGAAGTTTCTGTTTAAATCAATCCCGAAGCTACCGTCGCCATTGTCACGACGATTTTTTCGCCACATGCCACCGCCACTTGGTGCCGTGATTTCATTGTAAACTAAACCATCAGGATTAGCAACCGGGACTATGAATAATTCATTAGAGTCAATGAGGCGAGTTATCATGGTATCAACACCGTAATTTTCGGTGAGGCGTTCCATAGTGTAAATGAGCATGGTGTAAGTGATGACTTCCCGGGCATGAATGGTGCCATGCCAAAATAACTCTGGTTCTTCTTCGTCGATGTTTGGGTTGTCGGATAATTTGATTGCCCAGATATCCCTACCTTCCAAGGACTGCCCGATGGAAAACTTTTCAGTGGTAATATTGGGGTAATTGGCATGAATCGTATCCAAAGCTGCGACAATTTCATCAAACGTCATATAATCGCCCATGGGTCTTGCACCAAGACGATCGGCATAGTACTGCTGCATGTGATGGATAATTTCCTCCACTCGGTAGCCCAACCGCACCAGCATTTCCATCTCTTCGTCTGTTACGATAACCTGTAACCATCCGTCGGGAGTTGGGGGACCGGGGATATCCAAGTTCATTTCATGCAGGCTTTCCAAAGTACCTGGGGTGGAAATATTGACTTGCACCAAATGTACCGGTGTTTGGGTTTGACTATAAACGGTTCCCGCAATCAGCAAGATTGCAATTCCTGTGATCCAGATCAGTTGCTTCATGGGAGCCCTCTCTAAGTTAGATTCAGAACTAAATTATCTCGGCTTGCCTCTATACCCGTAAAATGGAATCCGATTTCCAGGATTTCACAATAGGTGGAAACCACTAAGCTACAATATAGTAAATATTCTTTACTTTCTCAACAACAAAATGACCGGAATCCATTTTTTCGCGGAAGCAAATGCGGATAACGATTGTGAAAAGAATTACAAAAAGTGCTTGACTTTAAGGAAAATTTTTTAGAAATTGACTGTCCATAACTTGTGAAAACGTAATGGATGGGCAGGTTTTTTCTATGTCCTGAAAACGGAATAGGATAGTGAATTTCAGGTCTCTACTCACCCGATGAATGCGGTTTCCTTGGAAATTATAATGAAAGAGGCTTAAAGATGGCTGAGGAAAACACAACAAACAAAAAGTTGCTGGAGAAGGCGTACAAACCCGCTCAGGATGCGATGAGGCTACATCCTTTTTATCGTGGTAAGATTGAAGTGGTCCCCAAGTGCCGCATTCGCGATGTGGATGATTTCGCAATCTGGTATACCCCGGGTGTAGCGGAACCTTGTAAGGATATTAACGCACATCCGGAAAAGGTAATGGAGCACACCAACAAGTGGAACATGGTGGCGGTGGTGTCTGATGGAACTCGTGTGTTAGGCTTGGGGAATATCGGGCCGGAAGCGGCGATGCCGGTGATGGAAGGTAAGGCGATCCTGTTCAAGTACTTAGGTGGCGTGGATGCATTTCCTATTTGTCTGGACACCAAAGATGCGGACGAGATTATCAGGACGGTGAAGCTGTTGCAGCCGACGTTTGCCGGTATCAACCTCGAGGATATCGAGAAGCCGAAGTGTTTTCGTATTTTGGATACATTGCGGAAAGAAGCTCGGATTCCGGTGTGGCATGATGACCAGCAAGGTACAGCGGCGGTAACTGTGGCGGGGCTAATCAATGCATTGAAGGTGGTCAACAAGAAGATGCACGATGTCAGCATCGTAATGTTGGGCGCCGGTGCATCCAATGTGGCGATTGCGCGGTTGTTGATGTCAGCGGGAGTTGATGGGGAAAAGATAGTGATGTTTGATTCCAAAGGACCTTTGCACAAGGGACGGACGGATTTAATAGACAAAGAACCTACCAAATGGAGATTGTGTCAAGTAACGAATGCACAAAATATCACCGGCGACCTTGATGATGCGTTGGAAAATGCTGAGGTATTTATCGCATTATCCAGATCCGGTCCCGATGTGGTCAAAAAGGAAAGTATCGCCAAGATGGCGAAAGATGCGATTGTGTTTGCCTGCGCTAATCCTATTCCGGAAATTTGGCCCTGGGATGCCAAGGCTGCCGGCGCCAGGATTGTAGCTACCGGCAGGTCGGATTTCCCCAACCAGGTCAATAATTCCTTGGGATTTCCGGGGATTTTCCGTGGGACATTGGATGTGATGGCGACCACGATTACCGATGAGATGTGCATCGCAGCGGCTCAAGAGCTTGCCAAATGCGCTGAGGATAAGGGTATCCATGAAGGATATCTCCTTCCCACCATGGATGAATGGGAAATCTTTGTTCGTGAGGCGGTAGCGGTGGGAATGAAGGCAATCGAACAAGGTGTCGCTCGTCATGAATTGACTCGAGAACAGTTGTACGAGAAAGCTGAAACTATTATCAAGAGATCCCATAACCAGGTAAAAATGCTGATGAAGGAGGGATTTATTCCCCCTTCTGAATAATACACAACTTGATGACTATAACAAAACCCCTGTGCCGTGAGGATCGGCACAGGGGTTTTTCGTTATTTATTCTAATGATTAATATGTGATCATATCGTCATCGGTAGGCATGGAAAGTTTTTCGTTTTCCAGGACGATGCCTTTCCTTTTAGCGTTGAACCGACGCCAGATGCCTCCGATGTCGTCAACAATGATCGAAAAGATGGTGGGAAGGATCAGTAATGTTAGGAACGTAGCGGCGCCCAAACCCCAGGCGATAGTATTGGCTAAAGGCGCCCAGACTTCGGATTTACCACCCAATCCGATTGCCATAGGCAGGACGCCGAAGATTGTAGTGATCGATGTCAGCAGTATTGGTCGCAGGCGCAGTTGTCCGGCTTGGATTATGGATTTCCACCGTCCCACGCCTTTACGCCGGGCGTTGTTGATGAAAGTAATCATTACGATGGCATCGTTTACCACGATGCCCCCCAGAGCCACAATAGCGTACATGGTGGTAATGGAGAATGGGTCTCCAGATATCAGTAAGCCGATAACTGCTCCGATAAAAGCAAACGGAATAGTGCAGAGGATTACCAACGGCTGGATAAAGGATCGGAACTGCCCGCCAAGGATGACGTAGATCAGGAATATGCCGATGGCGAACAGTTGCAGGATACCGGCGAACGCTTCTTCCCACTCCTCGAAGGCACCAGTGTAGTCCAGACTGATTCCGGGATAGGTGGTAGCGATGCTTGCGAACCGGCTGTCCACCTGGTTTTTCACCTTCAGGAAATCGGTTTTTGATTTATCAATACCGGCGGTAACACTAATGGCGCGTTCGCGTTTGAATCGTTGAATAGAGCCGATTCCCTTGGCTTGTTCCACTTTGCATACCGCGGAAAAGGGGATAAGTGACCCGGTGGATGACACGATGTACAACCGTTCCAGATCTTCGATGGTGCCGCGACGGTTTTCGGGGTAGCGTACTAATACGTCCAGTTCCTCGTCACCCTCGCGCATGACGGTGGCAGGTGTGCCGTCGAATGCAGTGCGGACGGCTAAGGATACCGATTCCACGTCCAATCCATAGAAGGCAGTGCGCTGTGGGTCGACCACAACTCGCAGTTCCTCGGTACCAGGGTTGAAATTGTCACGGATATCTTGGACGCCGTCAATTGCCTGCAGTTCCTCTTTAATAATTTCCGACACTGCTTCCAGCTCGGAGAAGTATTTGCCCATGATTTTAATATCGACATCGTTTCCAACCGGTGGTCCAGTGGGGACTTTGGAGAATTGGATAGATTTCACCCCGGGGATGGTTCCGACACGATTCCTTAGGGCGTCGATGATGTCATCGACGCCTCGATCCCGGTTATCACTTTCCACCAGGTCGATAATTACCATCCCCACGTTGGGCTGGAATAGTGTTTCCGTGTCGGTTTGCAGGAATCCCGGAGTTCCGACTACGCTGTCCCATTCTTCTTTGGGCAGCTGCATGGCGATTTGTTCTACCTCAAGGATAGCTTCAGAAGTGGCATCGAGTTGAGTACCGGTAGGCATTCGGACCCATATGAAAAAAGCCGGTACTTCTTCGTCGCGGAACATCTCCACACCGACACGCATGGTCAAGCCGATTCCGATTAATAGGACGATGGTGATGCCGACCAACACTAAGTATCGGCGGCGCAGGAAGCGATGGAGTATTTTGGAATATACCTTGTTGACATGGCGTATCCAACCCACGCGTCCTATTACCCGACCGCTTTTATCGCTCCAATCAGCGATGTGCGCCGGCAGGATCACGAACGCTTCGAATAGAGATGCGACTAAAACCATTGTGACGACGATGGGGACGATGCGCATGAATTTCCCCATCACACCGGTCATAAGCATCAGCGGTAGGAAGGCAGCGATGGTGGTTAGAGTTGAACTCAAGACGGGCGCCATTACCTCTTCGCCGCCTTTAATGGCAGCTTCCTTGGGTTTTAACCCTTGCTGCATGTAACGGTAGGAATTCTCCAGTACGATGATGGCATCGTCCACCACCACCCCCAACACTAAGACCAGTCCGAAAAGGGCGTTGCCGTTTAAGGTTTCCCCCATAAATTGCATCATGATAAAGGCTGCCATGAAGGTGACCGGAATGCCCAGAGTTGCAAACACCGCGTTGCGCCATCCCAAGAAGATGATTAGGATAATCAACACCATCATCAACCCAAACATCCCGTTGTTGACCAATTTATTCAGTATGTCCTTGATATAGATGGAGTTATCGTTGGTTATTACGATGCGGGCTGACGGGGGGAGTTCCTGTTCGAATTCCCGGCAGATTTGTTTGATTTCTTTGATGATCTTCAGGGAATTTCCATTTTCGGTTTTGGTAATGGATAGGGAGATGTTGGGTTTGCCGTCTAAGCGGGAATAGGTTTCGGGGTCTTCGTAGGTATCCTTGACTTCAGCGATGTCGCCTATGGTAAGTGCTCGACCATTCGGAGTACTTCGCACCACTATTTCTTCGATCTCATCGATGCTGTTTAGTTCACTCAGGGTGCGGATGATGTATTCTTCCCGACCTGACTTTAGTTTGCCACCCGGTATGTTATACCGATGCATGGCAAGTGCACCGATCACCTGGGCAACGGGAATGTTATACCCGTAAAGCTGATCGGGGTTGACTTCCACCCAGATTTCCCGGTCGCGGGTGCCAGCCATGGAAATAGAGGAGATGTGTCGTACGTTGGAGATACGGTCTTTGAGGTCTTCAGCCAGGTCGGTCAGTTGTCTTTCCGGAAGGTCGGCGGCAAGATTGACGGTGATAACGGGTATGAAATCGTCGGTGGTTAATTCTTGTACGATTGGATCTTCGGCATCTTCAGGGAGGTCGGTAACTTTATCAACGTTGTCTTTCAAATCTTGCAGACAGCGTTGGTATTTGGCATCGGATAGATCGTAGAATTTAGCCGCGATGTAGGCTATCCCTTCCGCAGAACCGGACCAAAGGAAATCGATGCCTTCCACGTCGGCAATTTCGTCTTCGATGGGAACGGTGATCAGCTTTTCTATGTCCTCAGACGACACACCAGGATATGAAACGGTGATAAATACCCAACGTAGAGATACATTGGGGAACATCTCCCTGGGCATTCGAACCAGAGCAAGTAAGCCCACCACAATCACCGAAATCATCAATAAGTTCACCAGTACCGTGTTCCGAACCGATAGGCGAAATATCGACATAATTTAACCTTGTTATCTTTTAATTGTCAATATCCATATGTTTAACGGATTACTGCGCTTTGGATTAAGGCACCTCATTTGGGGTTTCAATTCTCACCGTCATGCTGTCTTCCAAGATTTGCTGCCCACGAATTACCAATTGATCTCCGGTTTGTAATCCGGAAGTAATAACAACATTATTTGCATCGCCAGCACCCAACGACACCGGAATTTCGTGTGCCACAGTGCCGTTTTTAACCACGAAAGCCACATATCCTTCATGTGTCTCCACCAGGGAACTTTTCGGGATTACGATTGTGTCGCGATGTTCTTTCAGGATGATATAGACTCGAACCACCATGCCGGGTTTCAGGGATTGCGGGAAGCGGGAGATCTGGATTTCGATAGGGAATAACCTGCTCATTTGATCTGCAGCAACACCAACACGATGTACGGTTCCGAAGACTTCCGTGTCAGGAAAAGCATCTGGTTCGATACGGACTTTTTGGTTTTTCCGGATGTGGATGATTTCCTGTTCGGTCAGACCTAACCGTAGTTTTAGGGGTGATAATTTTACAACACGACATATTGGTGTTCCTGACGATACTAATTCGCCTTCTACCACGTCCAATGACGCTAAGTAACCATCGGTCGGTGCGCCAACGCGGGAATCGACCACCATGCGTTTAGCGAGTTCCACCGCTACTTCTGCCGATTGCAGCATGCCTAAGTTGTTCTTTTCAGCCGCTCTGGCAGCTTCGATTTCCATTTGGGAAATATCGCCTTGCTTGTATAGGGTTTCATAGCGACTCAGATCCGCAAAGCGGGTCTGATGGTTGGCTTCCGCTTGCAGCAGGGCTGCTTTGGCTTGAGTCAGCCGCAGTTCCTGGACTTCCGGTTCGATTTCCAGAATTGACTGTGCTTTCTCCAACTGATCGCCCAATCTAGCGTTGATCTTGGTGACGGTGCCGGAAACCTTTGCCAAGATAGTGACGTCTTCCCAGCCTTCAAGGGTACCGGTGCTGTGGATGGTTTCTTCAAGGGTACCACGAACTACCGCAGTTACCCACACCGCAGGATCCATCCGAGCGGGTGATTGCGATGTTTCCTGGGGTGGAGAGTCACTTTTTGGGGAACAACCCGTGATTAGGTATGCGATTATCAGGAGTATTGTTGCCGTAATTATGTGTGTTTTTCTGGATGCGGACATATTATCCTCAGTTATGACAGGTTTGCTGCATGACTTATTGAGTAAGGGTTCCTTGCGCTTTCGCGGTTTCTACTTTCGCCAGCAGGTAGTCGTACATTGCGTTAATCAGGTTAAGGTTTGCCTCCTTGCGAGCGACTTGGGCATCAATAAGCTGCAGGTTTGACACCAGCCCAACATCATAACGGTTCTGCATGATTTCCAGATTTTCGTCGGCTTCTTCCAGTACTTTCTGAGCGCTTCGGATCCGTTTGGCTGCGCTTTGGAATTTTAATTTAGCAGAACGACTAACTAATTGGAGGTTCTGTTGAGTATTACGCAGGTCAAGGCGGCTTTTCCGCAACCGCAATCGGGCTTGCTGCACCCGGGCAACGTTTCCTAAACCGGAAAACAATGGGATTCGTACCGACAGGATCGCCGCCCAGGAAGTAAAGCCATCTAAGTCCAGATCGTCGTCCTGTTCCCAGGAGTAGCTCCAGGTAAAGTTCAACTGAGGTTGGAAGCCACTTGTGGATGTCCACAGGTTAGCGGTTTCCGCTTCCATCAAGTTGGCAGCCATCCCTAATCCTGGATGGGATTGGCTCAAAGGGCTTTGGCTGGTGCCGACAAGTTCTACGGATTTTTTGCTGATTTCCTCGAATAATTTAAAGCGCTCGTCCTCTGTCAAGGGTGTGACGATTACCTGCCGTTCCGGTGGAATCATAATGATGTTTTTCAGGAGTAAATCTGCCAATTCCATGGCGTTTTGCGCTTCGATCAGTTGGTTATCGAGATTCGCCACCATCACTTCCCAACGAAGGACGTCGCTACGAGCCAGGATTCCCAAATCAGCCTTCCGTCGTGCGCTTTCAAGGTTCTGCCGGGCTGATTCCAGGGAATGAGATATTAACGCACGGTATTCCTCTGCTCTTAGAATGTCATAATAAGCTTGATGGGTTTTCAATATTAATTCTTGACGGGAGTTTTCTAAGGAATTTTCCGCCAACCTGCGCATGGCAGCAGCTGTCCTGATGCCGCCCCATTCCGCACCGCCATTGTAAATTGCCTGAGTCACAGATACCGAAGACCGGTAACTTCCTTCGTATGCTGCTTGTGGAAGTTCGTCGGGATCGTATGTGAAACCCGGAAAGATTTCCTCGAAGATAGGAAACAGGTCAAGGAAAGAATTGGATCGTAACACCGTCTCCTCATCCAACCGGATGTAATCGGTGGCGAATTGGACATGAGGCAGCCAGTTTGACCACGCTTCCACCTGCCCCCACTTCGATGCCGATGCTTCGAATTGTTGTGCCCGGAGTTCCAGATTGTCTGTCAGGGCACGTTCAACGGCATCTTCCACGGTCAACACCAGCGGCTCAGCACCAGCCTTGTCGGTGACGGAGGTTTGTCCTAAAGCTACCGTACATGCCAATATCAATAAGTATATGATTATCTTGAGGACACCCATATCTGAGTAATCTCCTCTATAATTACGGAATTCTTCTTAAATAGCGGAATGTGTGTTAGAAAACCATTTCGGTGCGGTTTTTCTATTTCCGCATAATTTACTAAATTAAAGATAACTACAATAATATTCAAGGGAAATCCCAAAAATCTTAGCCTGAATTATGCAGTGGGTATGGCTGGGTAATTGAAGACACAGGCTTCCAGAAACTTTTCACAGGTAAAGCAATCAGATGAGGTAGCCTGTTGTTGGTGTGGTAGGTGTCAGGAGATAAAAAAGGGGGCGAGTATGCGTACTCGCCCCCTTGGAATTAGCTAACTTATTGTATAACAGCGATCGTTTACTTTATCACAACCATCTTCTTGGTGGCAATGAAATCGCTGGTTTCCAAGCGGTAAAAGTAAATTCCGCTGGCTAAGTTTTTCACATCGAACGTCACGGTGTAACGATCCTGGTCTTGCACATCGTTTACCAAAGTTGCAACTTCCCGTCCCTCGATGTTGAATACCTTCAACGACACCATGCCCGCTTCGGCAATATCATAGGTAATAATGGTCGTCGGGTTGAAGGGGTTGGGGACGTTTTGATACAACTTATAGCTGTCGATGGTCATCGGGTCCGGATTGTCGAACCGTGGAGTTGCAGTGACCGTGATATCGTGTTCTGTGATGCGACCGTTGATGTCGATATCACGGAGTCGATAATAGTAGGTCACATTGTTGACAACTCTGGTATCGATGTATTCATAGTTGGTCTCACCTGAAGTAGTACCGCTTCCGGGAATTTCCACCCAATTTGAATACGGACCATCGACGTTTAGAGCACGGCGAATCACGAAACGATCGTTCTCGAGCTCAGATGCGGTAGTCCAGGTCAGTCGGACTTGATTATCCTCACCAACACCTTCGAAACTAGTCAGCTCCACCGGCAGCTGTAGTTCGCAGCAGGAACCTTCCACCTCGCCGTAAAGTGCCTTGCCAACTGGGGATGACACTGCTAACCGATCGGGACCGTATCCCAAACGATATCTGGCATAGGTACTACCATAGGGTGTATTTGGACCGGCTAAGAAGGGTACCATGATTGTCATGACCGGAGTCTGAGGTAAAATCGCCAATTCAGGACCGTTGACCCACACCTGCCCGGAACCGTTGACAATCAATGGGATAAACGGTACCGCGTTGAGCCAGTGGAGGTGTTCATATGTCCACATACCAAAAGCTGGACAGTACAAAGAATCAGCGAAATCACCTTCACCGCTTACAAAATCATGAGTCCAATCAATCCACGCATGGAAATACAGCAGGTGGTCGGGATCATTCCAGTACCGAGCAGTTCCTAATCCTGATGTATTCACGATGATTTCCATCCATGAAACGGTAGGGCAGGGTTGAATGTCTGTGGGGATATTAACACCCCATTCACAGGTGTCCATACACACCATAATTGGCTGTTCTTCAATTGTCACACAGCTACCCAACCATTCGTAACCAGTTTCAAAATGGCGCGGACCATTCTGTGCGATATAGGTTTGATAAGGTGCAGGCAGATCATCATAATCGGCGGGAGCAGGACCTTCCACTATTCCGGAACCATCATCTGCATTGTAATAGGTGTAAACATCGCAGAAGGCATGTACAACCCACAAAGTGTCTTCTGATCCGCCGGTTAACGCGTTGGGGCGAATGAATCTAACCGTATCATCAGGTACACCTAATACACCGCCTCCATTGTAAATTAACCATCCTGCAGCTTGAGCTGCGCCTGAACGTGCACCCGTGGCACCGTCGCACAAAGGGTAGAACATCACAGTATCCAGGTTTCCGCTAACCCAGGATACGCTGTATCCCCAATACGGACCTCCCGGTGCCGTGATCAATGTCACTGTGCCTTCATCTGCCTGGACTGTTCCAACCAAAAGTACCAGTGACAGGCTAATCATCCAAAACCCTTTGCATTTGGGCATAGTAACCTCCGAAGAAACATTTGCCTTGTAAGGCAATATGAAATCAAATACTTACATTTCTTTTCATCTTGTAAAACGCCTACAACCCACTCCCCTCATTATCTTATGTTGAATATACAAAATTCTTATACTATTGTCAAGAGTAATTTTTAGTATAAGATGTATAGTTTGTATAGTGTAAATTAAAATAAAGAAACAATTTGATATTTATCAAAATATTTCGTATATTATTGAAGCAAACCCCCAATTCTCCCCAAAGTATCAACCCAGGGAGCCGAAAAAAATCTTGGGACATGATTGCGAATGATATCGGGAAAGGAAATTCATAAGATGGATACTAATTGGGATGATTTAACTGATGGATTAGCGGCTTTGGGAAACAGTCGTCGATTCCAGATTTTGGAAAGCCTTTCGCATCGTTCGCGTTGCGGTGAGGAGTTAGCGGCACAGTTGGGAATAAGTCCTTCTACGGTGACGCATCATTTAGCAGTGTTGGAGAAGGCGCAGTTGATTCACCGCAGGCACCAGCGACATTATCAAATAGTGCAGTTGAATCCGGACAAATTATTGGAATTGGCGCAGGTGTTGAGTAATATGGCGACGCGACCCTCTACCTCCGATAACCTTCGCAGTTGGGAAGAGCGCAAAGTACTTGACATGTACTTTGCTAATGAGAAGTTGGTAACACTTCCTAAACGGCGTCAGCATTTGCTGATTGTACTAAATCATTTCCTTCCCCACTTTCGGGAAGGCGTATTATATACGGAGGAGGAGGTTAACCGCATATTAGCGCCCTACTATCGGGAAGTTCTTGTGTTGCGTGATTTGATAGTACGGCACCGTTTGCTGTACGTAAAGAACCGAGTCTATTCGCGGCGTTGAACCACGGTTCTGGTGTTGAATTTCTCCGTTGAGTTTGATCTACCGGATTTCCGGCGCCGGGAACAAAATAGAATTGTGGAAGGCGTACCCGAATTCGCTCCCAGATTCTAATCTCGTTCTGAAATTCGCCCTCAATGTTGATTCAGCCAATCAATTGAGGTTGAATGAGTTACATCACATTCCGCCTCACATTTACTGCCTGATATCCACGGGGACTTTTTGCCAGATCAAAGGTGACCTTGTCCCCTTTTTCCAGTATCCGGTATCCAGTTCCTTCGATGGAGGAAAAATGTACAAAAACTTCGTCAATATCGTTGGTATCGATGAAGCCGTAACCACGATGGGAACTGAACCATTTGACTTTACCGGATACTTCCGGTTTCACTATCGTATCCGGACCTGGCACACGGCGAAGTTTCGAAAGAGTTTTACCCATGGCAGGCTTGATTTTTTTCAAGCCCCAGGGGTGTATGGTGTTCCGAAAGATACTCATTGTTAGCAACCGTACTAAATATAGTAATTATTTGTATCAATGTCAAAGCGACATGAGAGTCGCTGGATTTTCGTCCCTCGTAAATGTGCTCTATTATTTATACTGTGAAAAGCCTTACATGGTTCCGGAGTGCGGATTTCTGTGTGCGATTTTACCGGTTAGTAATTATATTACAACTATTTTTAATATTTTTGGATTTCCACTGGAAAAAATGCAAAAAATGTCGTACATTATCTTGATGAGGTCTGTTCACGGATTTCTGTAATGCTTTGGCGATACCACACCTGGGATTTCCGTAAGGTTTCAATGCTTTTGAATTATTAGGAAAGTACCATAAGGAGATTTCAACAATTAATTTGGAGGAGACTATGCGCTGGTTGGAAGGACGATGCTTACGATTGATTGGGATTTTTACTGTGCTTGTGTGGATGCCGTTAGTGTTGATGGCGGGTGGGGAAGCGCAGTGGGTGGCGCTGGAATCCGATGCGCCGATCACGGCACCGGAGGTTCGTCTGATTTCTTCGGACGGCGTGCACACGGTCTTGGAAGTTACCATGACCGGATTTTACCAGGAAACAGTCGAAGCGGAAGGTGTCAATTATCAGAAACTTTTGGTAACGGATAATTTGGCAGGGAAGCAGGTGGGGCATCCCGATTTACCGGTGATCACGACCTTGGTGGGTTTGCCCGCCACCGGAACTTTCAGTGCTCAGGTGGCTTACGGGGAAGCGGAAACCTTTTCCGGATACCGGGTGTATCCGGTTCAGGAACCGGAAGTTGACAGCCAGCCTACTGCGGAATTCATCATTAATCCTGCGGCTTACCGGCAGGATCGGATGCTGCCGGAACAGATGGCAGCGTTGGATGGTCCGCATATTTGGCGGGACTGCCGGGTGGTATCGCTGCAGGTTACCCCGTTTCAGTACAATCCGGTTACCGGTCAGTTGGACGTGTACCGCAAGCTGAGAATTGAGGTAACGGCGGTTCCCGGAGCCGGTTCGAACCCCTTGGAAGGCGATCACAGCCAGGTGTCGCCCATGTTCGATAACATGTACCGAGCGGCGATTATCAACTACGATGAGATGAATTACCGGGTGATGGAGACAGACGAGCCTGCCATCAAGTATCTTATTATAACCAATTCCGCTGCAGAAACCTACATCCAGCCTTTAGTGGATTTTCGCCACGCTCAGGGGTATCCGGTAGAGGTTCGCACGCTCGCCACTCCCGATTTCGATGAGCCTACTGAATTCAAGGCATATATCTCATCCTTATATTTGTCCGGTGGATTGGAATACGTGTTGATGGTGGGTGACGCCGGTACCGGAGCGAATAATGTGCCGATGTATTGGTGGAATCCCGATGGCAGCAACGGGTCCTACAGCGACAGTTGGTACAGTTGCCTTGTGCCCGGGGATGATGACGATCATTATGCCGAAATCGCTATCGGCAGGATCGTATATGATAACTTCACCGAGTTAACGCACCAAATCACGAAACTGATTGATTACCTGCGCACACCGGATACCTCAACAAACTGGGCGGAGCATACGTTGTTGGTAGCTCACCAGGAGCAGTATCCACTGAAATATACCCTGTGTAAAAACCAGATCGCAGCGTTTTCTTATGCCATTCAAACCGCAATTTTTGACAGCGTTTATGGCGGAAACGGCGGTACCAACACTGACGTAGTTAATTACATCAACAACACTGCGTGTGGTATCCTGAATTACCGCGGTCATGGGTCCGCCACGGAATGGTGGCAATGGGGACCTTCCGGATCGTTGACAGTAACCCATATCGCTCAAATGCTTAATGAGAACCGTTTGTTCGTACATTTCGATGTCTGCTGCGATAATATGGATATCATCAACCACCCTGGAGACTGCTTGGCGGAATCCTTTATGAAAGCTACTTACGCGGCGATTGCAATCAACGGCGCCATTATCCCCAGTTATACCATCCCCAACCACGACTACGATAAGGAGATGTACAAAGCAGTGTACAACGAGGGGATCAACAACATCGGCTATGTCACCAATTTCGCAAATGTTACCGTATTAAATGGTCACGGTACTCTGGGACGTTCCAACGCCAGGACTTATTTATGGTTGGGAGACGCCTGTATCGATGTGTGGACGAACACCCCGCAGACTTTAACGGTGAACCACATGCCGGTACACATGATTGGGATGGATACCTATGAGGTGGATGTGTTTGTCGGAGCCACACCGGTGGAAAATGCAATGGTATGTGCCCAGAACGACGAAGTGTATGCGGTGGGTTGGACTAATGCCAGCGGGCATGTCACATTGCAGTTCGAATCCGCACCTACCATCCCAGCCGATATGAATCTGATGGTAACCTCTCACAACTGTCTGCCCTACGAGGCGACCGTAACCATTACCCCGCCCGGTGGCGCCTATGTAACTTACAACAGCCATACCTTGAACGATGCGTCGGGGAATAACAACGGGCTGGCGGATTACGGCGAATCGATCCTGTTGAACCTGACCATGGACAATGTGGGCGTAGATACCGCATACGGGGTGACGGTGACCGTTAGCACCGCTAACCCCTATATCACATTCACCGATGCCAGCGAATTTGTCGGTGATTTCCCAGCCGCCTCATCGATGACGTTGACCGGTGGTTTCGCATTTGACGTTGCTATAAATGCACCGGATTTGGAATTCGCTACTATCGATATTGTCGCCGAGGATAGCACCGATCAGACCTGGGAGAGCAGTTTCTCCATACAACTGCATGCTACCGATATTGGTGTGTTGTCGGTAACGGTGGATGATGCAGCCGGCGGTAACGGCAACGGCAAGCTGGATCCCGGTGAATCCGCATATGTTTCGGTGTCGCTGTCCAATGACGGTTCCAGTGGCGCATCGAACATCACCACTGTTCTGACCACCGATTTCTCGTATTTGACGGTATTACAGGGTAGTGCTAATCTTGCCAATCTGGCAGCCTCCAGCAGCGGCACATTGACTCCGGATTATCAGTTGCAACTGGCATCCGGGAGTCCTGATCCGGCAATGGCGATGCTCTATTTTGAATTGACCGCCGATAACGGATTGCACAAGTACATGCTGTACAACTTGAGCTTGGGCGGGTTCTTTGACGATATGGAAGGCGGTCAGGGAAGCTGGATGCACACCAACGTGGAGCCGGGATTCACCGATCAGTGGCACTTATCCACGGAGGATTACAATTCTCCCACCCACAGTTGGAAGTGCGGGGATACTGGAACCGCGACTTACGCGAACCTTTTGGATGCTGCCCTGGTCACGCCCACCTTGAATCTGCCGCCGGGATGCAAGCTGGAATTCGACCATTGGATCCAAGCGGAAACATCGGGTTATTACCCGGATTCCGCATACGACGGAGGAATCATTGAGATTTCGTTAGGCGGCGGCGCCTGGATGCAGGTGGTTCCTGAAGGCGGCTACAATACGACCATCCGTTTCACCGCCGGCGGCACAAACCCTTATACCGGTCCATTTCCGGGATTGCCCTGCTTCTCAGGGTCGATTGATTGGGCCCATGTAACGGTTGATCTGTCCAGCTATTCCGGGGATTTACGGATTCGCTTCCGGTTCGGCAGCGATCAATCAGTGGGCATGGAAGGTTGGTATGTTGATGATGTTAACATCATCTTGGAAAGCGGCGTCAGCGCTCCAACCAACTTGACAGCTCAGCAGGTATTGGATAATATTAACCTGACTTGGAATTCCCCCGGGTCTACCGGTCTGGATGAATTGCTTAGCTACAATATTTTTCTAAACAGTGTCCAGATCGATTCGCTGATTTACGTCAACTCGTACCAGGATGATATGACCGGAATGCCGGGTGGCAGTTACACCTACCATGTAACCGCGGTGTTCGATGAAGGCGAATCCGGGTTGTCCAATCCCGCCACCGTCAATTATGTTCCCGGCGGATCTTTGGAAGCGATTGAGGATTTAGTGATCTCAAGATTAGCTACCAATGTATTTCTCAACTGGTCGCCGGTTACCGGTGCCACCCAGTACAAGATCTACCGTTCCACCGATCCTTTTACCGGGTTTACCGAAATCGGCACATCGACCGCAGCCAGTTATCTTGATGCTGGAGTGGTGGGTGTAAAATATTTTTACCAGGTTACGGCAACTGACGACTAATACATTTCATAATACAAAAAGGGCAGCGATTCGGTCGCTGCCCTTTTTTTTTGCCATCGTATGGCTAAATTTTTTTATTTAAAAGTCGATATAGAATATGAATGGGTATATTTTGTCGAACCCTCTGACTTTAGGAGAATAGGGATGGAAGCGACTTTGACTAAACCAAAAGTTTCGGAAGAGAGCCAATTATTGGGCAAAAAGCTCTTCGCAATTGCCAGTGGAAAGGGTGGCACCGGGAAATCCACCTTGTCCATCAATTTTTCCTTGGCATTAGCAGCGTTGGGTCACAAGGTGATTTTAGTGGATGCCGACCTTGGTGGTGCCGATTTGAATGTGCTGTTGAACATTCATCAGCCTCAGCACAGCTTGAAAGATTACTTAGACCGCACGGTCACTGACATCGAGGATATTCTTCAGGTTACTCCCACTACTAATTTCCAAGTGTTGCTGAACGGCAGCGATATCATCAGTGTTTCCAATCCCAACTGGAATGACAAGATGCGACTGATCCGGGGGATTCAATCCTTAAACGCCGACTATGTGATTGTGGATTTGGGTCCTGATATCGCCCACAACAACCTGGATTTCTTCAATGCGGCGTTCAATGGCTTCCTGATTACTCAGAATGTAGATACTATGATTATGGGGTTTTACCGGTTCCTAAAGGCGGCGTTTACCCGCCGAATTCGTTTCCATTTCCGCCGCTTCCCCGAAGTTGAAGATATAATTGACGAATATCGCGATAAGGGATGGCAGAAGGGCAGGTTCAATATTGTATCCCATATCCGGTCATTGGGGCAGGATTATTCCAACATGATAGACAACATGCTCGACCAATACCGACCATCGGTGTTGTTCAATCGAGTGGTGGGAAGGGCTGCTAATACTACCGCGGAACGTATTTGCGAATTTGTGCGCCGGAACTACGGTTTTCGGCTGCGGATCGGCGGGTTTATTCCTGATGATAAACGCGTATCCAGCGCCTACGAGATGAATTTGCCCTTTATCTTTCGGTATCCACACTGCGATGCCAGCCAGGCGATGTTTGAAATGTTAAAGCTCAATCAGTTGAATTACACTGCCGCCGGTCAAGAAATTCGCAAGTTCGGCGCTTACGTATCGATTTTACGTCGTGAGGCGGACCGCTGGGGACTCTGACACAGTCGGAGTTCCTTTATAGATAAACCCGGTCATTCATTCAATGATCGGGTTTTTTTATCTTTTCCCCCCTCTACTTGTCCGCCTACTGGCGGATTGTAGGGTGGAATAAAAGGGGGTGACAAGTGAATATAATATGCCTTATTCCAATACTGCGGAATGGGGCTTTTTCATTTCGCATAAAAAATTATCATAATATGTGTGTTGGGTCTTGACATTTCAAAAATAAAATATTATATTCATAAAACGACGGATAATTATAGTTATGCGAATAATTTTGATGAGCTTTGGGCATCATTGAAGCAAACTAATAGAAGCGCATGACAAGCACAAAAAAAAGGAGAGGGAGGTACAATGCGTAAGTTATTTATTGGTACGATGTGTATGATGCTGGTGTTGGTAAGCGCCAGCTTGGCAGAACCGATGCAAGGTGGCGGAACCTGTGCTACTGCTACAGTCGTGGACACTCTTCCCTACACAGACAGCGGTGTGCTTGATGCCACCGATGACTGCGTCGGTCGTCCTTATTTCGATGTCTTCTATGTGTTGACTGCCCCGGTCGCAGGTCTCTATACCTTTGATATGTGCGACAGCTATGGTGATAGCTACATAAAGATTTGGACAGGTGGAACCTGCTGTTCGGGTACCTCTGCTTATGGCGATGACGAATGCGGTGGCTTGGACCCAAGAAAAGCAATCACACTGGCTCAAAATCAAACCGTGTATATCGAGTGCGGATCCTATTGGTCCTCGGGATATGCCGGTATGGATTACTACTTTAATATTACCCCTCCGTTTTCGTATTTACCCGGGGATAATTGCTCGAGCCCGTTGGTAGTTTATTTGCCAGCACAGCTTCCTTATTCCGACCTTGCACAGCATACCTGCGATCGAGTTGATGATTACAGCAATACCTGTCTGGGATTTTTCGATAGTGGCGAAGACATTATCTATGAAATTAATGTCACAGCTCCGGTGACTGTGGACATTTCGTTTTACACGACCACTACTTATACTGGAATGTGCATTGCAAACACCTGCCCTCCGGGCGCAAGCTGCATTGCCCTGACAACCAGTTATTACAGCGGTTGGCAGTACATGTATTATGTGGCGTTGACCACCGGAACCTATTGGATCATGGTCGATAATTCGTCCCCACCGACCTGTATCCCCTCGTTCGACTTATATATCACGGAGGCTCCGCCCCCGCCTCCACCGTATTACTGGGCTAATAGCTGCGGTCAAGGCACTGGAACTCCCCATCCCGTATTTAACTGGGTGGAAGAAACCACTAACTCGGTGACCACCGGTCCCAGTATTACTCCTCAAGACGGGATTTTGGGCGATAGTGACTGGGAAGGTCCATTCCCCATCGGATTTACTTTCAATTATTATGGTGTCGATTATACAACCTTCATTATCAACTCCGAGGGTTTCCTCACACTTGGGGACACCGATGTAAGGAATTTCGCAAATGTGTGCATTCCTAACACTGATCTACCCAATAACATGCTGGCATGGTTCTGGGATGATTTGAACGCCTATTCCGGTACCCCAAGTGTTTACTACGGCAATGGCATAGCCGATGGTCACTATGCTTTGATAGTGTCCTTTATGAATTACGAGCAACATCAAAGTGCCGCCAGAATTTCGGCTCAAGTCATCTTAAAGGATAACAACAACATCAAGTACCATTACCAGACTATTGAATCCGGGTTTGTCACCAGTAGCTCAACCATTGGCATTGAGAATTATGCCGGTCTCGTCGGCATTAATTACCTATGCAATGGCGCAGGTGGAAATTGCTTTGACCAGGGAATTGCCATTGAATTCGGACCCGACCAAACTCAATTGCCGGTGGAGTTGACCTCGTTTGATGCGGCTGCCATGAACGAAGCCGTTCGTCTACAGTGGACCACCGCCTCTGAAACTGGTAATGACCATTTCGCCCTCTACCGGTCAACCTCGGAAGCCGGAGAATTCACTCTGATCACCACAATAGCTGGTGTTGGTGAATCAGCCACGGAAAACACTTACAATTACGTGGATCAGAACCTGACCAATGGCGTGACCTACTATTACCGCCTGGCGGATGTTGACATTAACGGTAATATCAATACTCACGACATGACAGTTAGTGCGACGCCAGTCAGTGACGCTATGGGCATGGTCGTTACGGAGTACAAGTTGCATCAGAACTACCCGAATCCCTTCAACCCCAATACTACTATTGTCTATGACGTTAAAGAAACCGGTCATGTGACGTTGAAAATCTACAACCTGCTGGGTCGGGAAGTAGCTACCTTGGTGGATGAGTTGAAGGATAACAACCGTTATCAAGTGACCTTTGATGCGTCCGGATTGGCTGCCGGTGTATACTTCTATCGTGTGAATGTGAATGATTTTAATGATGTTGCCAAGATGGTAATTCTGAGGTAAGCAGATCATTCAGGAATTGAAAGCCTCAATCCGAATCTTTGGATTGAGGCTTTCTTCGTAATGTAGGGGTTTAGCATGCTGAACTCCTACTTCGGTATATCTTTCGGGAAGCAAGCTTCCCGAAAACAAAGCGGCAGCAAGCTGCCGCATTCCAAAACTATCCTTTAATCCCCCCTAACGGTCGCAACTTCACCACCTTCTTGGATATCCCTGCTTCATGTGCTACGCTGACTACTTCATTCACGTTTTTGTACGCTTCCGGGAATTCCTCGAACAACGTTTTGCGTCCCCGCGCCATCACGATAATGCCTTTATCTCTTTCCAATTCACGGTCGATCTGCCGTCCCTTAGTGGCTCGTAATGCTGCGTGGCGCGACATCCGCCGCCCGGCACCGTGGCAGGTGGAGCCCCAGGTTTCCTTCATGGCGGTTTCGGTGCCAACAAGCACATAGGAATTCCGTCCCATGTCGCCCGGGATCATCACCGGCTGCCCTATTCCTTTATATTTAGTGGGAATTTGGGGATGCCCGGGTGGGAAGGCTCTGGTGGCGCCTTTCCGGTGTATGCACAGAGTCTGCATTTTCCCTTCCACCTCGTGTTTCTCGAACTTGGCGATATTGTGCGACACGTCGTATATCAAGTTCATTCCCAACCGGTGTGCCGGCTTACCGAAGAAATCCGCAAACGCTTCCCGCGCCCAATGCACCAAGCACAGCCGGTTCGCCCAGGCGAAATTCGCCGCCGATACCATCGCCTCCACGTAGGCTTTCCCTTCCGGGGATGTCAACGGCGCACAGGCTAATTGCCGGTCGGGCAGGGATATTTCATACTTTTGGACTGCTCGCTGCATAGTCTTCAAGCTGTCATCGCAGATTTGATACCCGAAACCCCGCGATCCGGAATGTACCATCACCGTAACTTGGTCTTTTTCCAATCCCAGCACCCGGGCGATTTCCGGTTCGAATACTTCCTCCACCACCTGCACTTCTAAGAAATGATTTCCCGACCCCAACGTGCCCAACTGCTGTCTGCCCCGTTCCCGTGCCCTTGGGCTGACCCTATCGGGATTGGCGCCCCGCATCGCACCGTTTTCTTCCATGTATTCCAAGTCTTCATTCCAACCGTATCCCTTGCTCACCGCCCATTTGGCGCCTTCAGTCATCACCCGGTCTTCTTCTTTGCGGGGGATATGGATCGGTCCCCGGGATCCGACACCGGAGGGAATCCGGCTGAACAACGTTGCCACCACATCATAGATTCTCGGTTTCACATCCGATTCGGTCAGATTGGTGCGCATCAAACTGACCCCGCAGTTGATATCGTAACCAACACCACCCGGAGACACCACTCCGTTATCAGTATCGAACGCCGCCACCCCTCCAATCGGAAACCCGTACCCCCAATGGATGTCCGGCATCGCCAATGACGCACTGACAATTCCCGGAAGGTGTGCCACATTGGCAACCTGGGTCGGTGTGTTGTCCTTCAGCAAATGTTCCAACATGGATTTTTGGGTGTAGATGATCCCCGGGACTTTCATGCCGCGATCAGCATCCTTAGGCACCTTCCACCGGTATTCGTCAATCTGTTCCAATCGAATTGGTTTATGGTCAGTCATGATAACTCCCGCGATTTAGTGTCACTATCTTATCACACATCAAACACGATGTCCACCTGCCACTTCCCCAGTTTTTCGCGTATCTGTAAGTTATGGTAAGTGGCGCATTTGATTTCATGGAACAACTCGTGGGTTTCCATTTTGTACAGTTCACCCCAAGCCGTGGCATTCAACGAATGATCCCCTAAGAAAGAAATTTCTATTCGTCGGAAAAGCCAGCCATTCACGCTTTGCAGGTACAACAACTCGTTAAGGAAGTTAATCAGCAGTGATTCCTGATCGTCTCCATGTACATCGATATCCACCGACTCAATTTCCGAGACTGAATTGAGATTACATAAGGTATCGAACAGTGCGAAGGCGGCGTTTTCGAATAACTGCTGCATTGAATCACCGTATATTGCCAGTCCGATATCCGACGGGTGGGAAAAGGATTGGTATTTTATAGCGTTGTCAGACATAGTTAATCTTCATTTGCTTCTGCTTGTACCCTTTCCTTTAATATAAGCACTGAGGCTGCGAAAGTCAAGTACACTTGCGCTCAATCGACTGACGATAAAAAGGTTGCCTTTTTGGAAATAATGCCTTATTTTGTGATAGTTGATTAAAATGGATAACGGTACGATGTTACGACGTTTAATATTTATTTTGGTCGGCGTCTGCCTGATTGGTTGCTCTGTTTCCAGCGCTTATCCGCCAAAAGGAGCGATGTCAGAAGGCGCTAACGCTTGGGTGCGAGGGGATGTGGGATCGGCACGGGATTTCTTCTTACAGGCAACTGCTCACAGGAATAGCCGTGTCAATGCCTGGTACAACCTGGGCTATTTAGCATTGTGGGAAGATCGGATCGATTCGGCGGCAGTGCTGTTTCACCGTGCGTTGAAATATGACCCCGATTTTCCACCGGCGCATCTGGAACTTGGGAAGTTGGCGCTGTCTGAAGGCAAAGTGATTACCGCCAATCAGCATTTTGAGAAAGCAGTGTACATCCCATACGCCCCTTTTCGCCCCTGG
>CBDVBD010000029.1:0-25384 GCA_965372135.1 uncultured bacterium
GAATTGATAGCGGAGAAATAAATACTGCCCACTGGAAATCAACAAATAAACAACCCATGTTTACTGCAATCTTACGATTCATACATAGAATAACCGGTGGTAATGAACCCGCTTTGATAGCTGCATTGGTACTCCAAGCCATAGGAATCATAGCACTTACTAGCGCCACAAAAAGCATGGGCAATACCGTCGGAACTTCCCCCATATTGATGCGCCAATTGGCATGGATCGTCATCGGAATAATAGCGTGTGGCGTCGCAATCGCCATTCCCGCCCGCTTCTTACAAGCCTTTTCTTATTTGATGTATATTATAGCTACACTAGCGCTGGTATTGGTCTTGATCCCGGGAAAAGTGGGGATGGGTGCCGAAAGATGGTTAGCGTTGGGACCCTTTCGATTCCAACCCAGCGAACTGGCAAAAATCGCCTTAATTCTGGCTTTAGCCAGATTGCTCACGGAACGCGCCACCGAGTGGAACCGAACCCGAACACTTACAGCTGCCATGATCCTTACTGCCGTTAGTATGGGACTGGTATTGATAGAACCGGACTTGGGAACATCCTTAGTATATCCCCTGATAATGTTCCTGATGTTGTTCTGGACTGGAGTCCCACCAGTCATATTACTGGTTATGGCATCGCCCATCCTAGTAATCCCTGCCGGATTAATCCACTGGGCAGCTTTAGCAGGAGTATTGATCGTTATCGCAATAATCCTCTATGTAAAAAGAACAAGGCTTGTAATAACCATATCAATTTTGACAGTATTATTGGGAATCGGACTTGCCACTCCAACCCTGTGGTCACACTTACACGAATATCAGCAACGGCGAATCCTTTCCTTCCTGGATCCGTCATCTGACCCCACAGGATCCGCCTACCAATTAATCCAGTCAAAAGTAACTATTGGTTCCGGTGGATTGGCGGGAAAGGGCTTCTTGAAAGGAACTCAAACCCATTTAAAATTCTTACCCGAGCAACACACGGATTTTATCTTTTCGGTTTGGGGTGAAGAATTCGGATTTTTAGGATCAATCCTTGTCCTTGCTGCCTATTTCGTGTTAGTGATCAAATCCTTGCTCATATCAGCCAAAGTCCGTAATTCATTTCTGGCAGCTATGTGTGTGGGAATCGCATCGTTCTTCCTGGTGCATTGCTTTATCAATATTGGTATGACTCTGGGCATGTTGCCCGTCACCGGACTTCCGTTGCCATTCTTGAGTTACGGTGGTTCAATGCTGGTATCAAGTTGGCTCATGGTAGGACTGATGACTTCTGCCGCACGACAGTGGCGGGAATATTAATCTGGAACTCACAACCATGATTTTGCACCGTAGATGACTTATCTAATTATCGGTATATTATTAATATGGTACTTTCCCATATTGGCCCAAGATCAAAATCAGGAATCGTTGGCTTGGCCCACTAACGCCAGCCAGCTGATTTCCTCGTCCTTTGGCGAGTACCGTGAAAATCATTTCCACAGCGGAATTGACATAAAAACCTGGGGGCAAACCGGATACAAAGTCTTCGCAGTTGCCGACGGATGGGTGTCTCGCATCAAAGTATCTCCTTACGGCTACGGTCGCGCATTGTATATAACCTTGCACGACCGTAGAACTGTCGTCTACGGTCACCTGGAACGCTTCGCCCAAGAAATCGATGATTATGTTTGGAACGCACAGAAAAACCGAGGTCAATATTCAATAGAACTCTGGCTCATCAGGGATCAATTCCCTGTTAAAAAGGGTCAAATTGTCGCATACACCGGGGAGAGTGGAGTCGGTCCCGCCCACTTACACTTTGAAATTCGAACGCCTTATGGTGATCCTGTTAACCCCTTAGATCAAGGCTACAACGTTAACGATTCCATCCGACCCGCCGTACGCGAAATCGTCCTGACACCCATGAATGCAGTGTCTGCAGTCGATGGAATTCCCTTACCCCGCTTTGTCCGGGTTAATGCCAAAAACGGTATCGCGCGAATCCAGGACCCTATCACCGTTAGAGGACAAATCGGTATCGCGTTCCGCGCGTTCGATCAGGCTAACGGCGCTGCTAATGCATTCAACATTTACCGAGCCACTCTAAGAATCGGGGATTCCCTGTGGTTCGAAACCACTTACAATCAATTTAGCTTTGAAGAAACCCGGCAAATTCGCATCGAGCAGGAATGGCGTTACAATATCCAAGGGAAGGGCGTATTTACCAGACTTTACCGGCACCCAAAAAACACTTTGCGCTTTTTTCCCAGAAACATGTCCGGTCTGATTGATAGCAACCGTCTGATTCAAAATCCGACACCCTTCAAAATCACCGTCCAGGACTATGCCGGAAACACCACAGAAGTAATTGGCGAATTAATACCGGAACCAACCGAAACCATGATCGGTGATGATGAATCCTTGCCCGATACCACCTTAGTTGGGGAAAAAAGTGGTGAGATTACCTTTTCCAAATCGTTCTTTGATAACTATCTAACAATAACGCTTTCTACCCAAGATGCTATAATTGGAACTCCAAAAGCTTGGATATGCTCTGATGGCTGGAAATCATTATCCCTGACACCCAACGGTAGCAGAAAATGGATTGCCGCTGCACCGATTGATTTCCTGCATTCAGGGATTGTAGAATTACACGTACAAGCAACCACTCTCGATGATGTCGCAATTGTCGGGCATCATGCCTGGCAACAATGGTCTGTGACTCCTGACGAGTATGAAACGGTTGAATTCCCAGATGCCGGCTTTCGCATGACATATCACCCCGGCAATTTATGGCAGCCTCTATGCATTCGCATTGATTCCACTGAGGTTCCTGTCGCTGATATTCCCTATCTAACCCCGGTATGGTTGGTGAACCCAAGTGATATTCCTTTAGCCGGCGAAATCAACCTGCAATGGAAAATCCCTGAAGGCGAGGGCGCAATCAAGCACATCGGCATATACCGATGGACACGCAAGGACTACTGGAAAATTCTGAAACCATTTCAAATATCCCGTGAAGGATGGATTACCGCCCCCACGGATGAACTGGGGCGTTTCTCCTTGATCCGTGATGACGTTGTGCCGGAAGTTTATCCCATCAGCCCCAAAGATGGTGCTACCATATACGCAGCAACAACAAAACTGGTAGTAAGCGTAAGCGATATGCTATCAGGCTTTTACGATACTGACATACGTATGTTTCTGGATAATGAACCGGTAATCACCGAATATGATCCCGATGCCCGAAAAATCATTTATCGTATAAGGAAACCACTAAATGACGGACAGCACCACATGACTGTGGAAGCGAAAGACCGTGCTGGAAACCTGACTGTCAGGCGTAGCACCTTCTATGTGTCCGGAGGTCGCCGGTGATTCCCATTAAAGACGATAACCCGACTCGAACCGTTCCTTTCGTCACGGTTTCCCTGATTATCCTGAACTGTGTGATCTACTTTTACCAGATGATATTGCCTGGAGAACTAAGCCATCTGCTAACATTGAAATTCGGTGTTGTACCTTATGAAATAACCCATTTTGTCGATGTCCGTCCCGAGATCCCGATTCCGGTATTTTTTACCGTTATTACATCCCAGTTCCTCCACGGTGGCATTTTCCACCTGGGCGGGAACATGCTCTATCTATGGATCTTTGGTAACAATATTGAAGATATAATGGGACACATCCGCTTCTTAGGATTCTACCTGATTTGTGGAATATTGGCAGCATTAGCTCACATTATCCTGCAACCAACATCCACCATCCCCACCATCGGTGCAAGCGGAGCCATATCTGGCGTATTAGGTGCTTATCTCCTTAAATTTCCAAAGGCGAAGGTTCTGGTGGTGTTCTGGTTCATCTTTATTATCAGATTGATCTATGTCCCCGCTCTTGTCGTCTTAGGATTCTGGATTATCATACAAATATTCAATGGTTTAAGATCCATGGGTACTGCAGGTGGCGGCATCGCTTGGTTCGCTCACATCGGCGGCTTCTTTGCCGGTATGATTCTGCTGAAAGTATTTGAGCGCCGCCGATCCCGCTGGAAAGTCCGATGAGTTGTAGTAGCACCACAATTATGGCAGTTAACTAATTAACCCAACATCTGAGTTGTGATAGCACCACAATTTATTGTGGTGTTAAGAGGGAACTATCACACACCCTAACCGCTTCAGCGGTTTCCAATAGTAAAAAATATGTAATTAATAACCATAGTAGCTATTTTAACTGATCGTAAATCGAGGGTACTTTCATGATTCCGAAGGATTATTGGGAAGCCTGGGCGTTAAACCTATCAGGCGTTCGGGTACAGGAAGACATCTCCGAAATAACCCGCTATCACCGGATTCCCGGGTCAAAAGATTATTATTCCGCATTGGAGTATGTCAGGAAACGATTCAAAGACGCCGGATTTGACAATCAGGAGATAATCGAATTTCCCGCCGATGGCAAATATCATTCCGGTATGTGGTCATCACAGAAAATATGGCAGCTCCATAACGGGACACTGGAAGTTCTCGAACCGGAAAAATCCAAAGGAATCTTAGCTAATGCGGAAATTAATCCCATCACTGTTACTCATAGGTCTTTTCCCACACCGCCTGAGGGCTTTGAAGCCGCTGTGGTTGACGTAGGCGATGCCCGCACTGCCCGTGACTTCGCTGCACAGGATATCAAAGACGCAATCATTCTTGCTCGTCCAGGACTTCGAATCTGGACCATGGGTGTGCTGCAGTACGGCGCAAAAGGCATCATCTTCGGTCCCCGAGGTATGGGCAAAATCGATGACCCCGATTTGGTGGAATGGAATGGTGTCCCTCGGTACTTGCTAAAAGATAAACAACCAGTGGCGTTCCAGGTGTCCGAACGGCAGTTTCGCATCTTAAAAAATTTGGTAGCCAAGGAAAAAGCCAACAATCGGAAAATCCGAGTCCGAATGATGGTAAACGCAGATTACAACACCGGAACGATTCCCGTATTCACCACCAAAATCGAAGGACAAAAACTGCCCGAAGAGGAAATAATCCTGATAGCGCACCTGTGTCATCCGAAACCCTCAGCGAATGACAACGCATCGGGAGCTGCCACCACCTTGGAAATTGCCCGGGTCTGGAAACAATTGATAGAACAGAAAAAACTTCCCGCTCCTATGCGAACCATTCGTTTCGTGATACTTCCCGAATGGCGGGGCTCTATCCCCTGGGTACAGGATGAAATCGTTGCGAAAAACCGGAAAGTATTGGCAGCATTCAGCTTGGACATGGTGGGTGCTGACCAGGAAAAAGTCGGAAGCACCCTGACGTTTGATGAAACCCCTTTGACCTTATCGTCCTTTATCAATGACAGAATGGAAACCGCTTTGGCACGAGCCGCCAAAGAACCCGTATGTGGGGTAGGACATCCTCCCACCCCCTTCCGGTGGGAACGGGTCGGATTCCAGGGAGGAAGCGATCACCTGCCCTTCGTGCATCCCGATGCCAATATACCGGCTTTGTGCCTGACCGAATGGCCCGACCGTTATTACCATTCCAGCGGTGACACGGCAGATAAAACCAACCCCGTGGTCATCGCTCGTACCGCATTAGCGGTAGCCCAAGTCGCCATGGAACTGTCCAACGCAGACCTGAAAACTGCCGAAGTGTTCCGCATAGCCACCGCCTGGGCTGGATATCGACGACTGCTTAAATTCGCCGAACAACGACTGGAAACCGCCGTTCAGGAAATTCGAGGGCTGAAAGAACCCCTCCGCCGGCGGGTGGGTGAATTATGGCGCGATATCACATTAGAATTATCCTTCCGCCTTGAAATGGAAGAAAAGGCAATACAATCGACCTCATCCGTTGTGACAAGAGAGCGGAAAGCCTTTGAGCAGCAAGCTGGTGATCTGCTGTGGTCGCTTGCTAATCTGGCGCAACGGTTAAAGGATAATCTCCGAGTATGCATTCAACGCGAGGCGAACGCCGCAGGTGTAGGCATTCGCCGCCTGCGGACCTGGACCCCTCGTCCTGACCAGTGGGTGATGAAAGCCAAAACCATGATTCCCACTGTCAACTTCAAAGGACCATTCTCATTCGATAAGTTCTTGGAATCCCTTGACGATAAAGACTTGGAATGGTACCAGGAATTAGGCGACCAGGACAAACTAAGCTGGCGGTTCTTCAGTGCAGTTGGTCAACTGTGCACTTGGATGGATGGGAAACGTTCCCTATTGGTAATACACCAACTCCAAAATTACACCATCCTTGACTTGCCGTTACAACAGGCGGTGGAATTTGTGAATATCATGGTAAAGCAAGGATGGATAACGCTTAAATAATCAAACAGATACTGCCATCAGACATCGACAATCAAAGGTAACAATGATGCCAAATAGAGACATTGGAAAAACATATAATCCCGCAGAAGCCGAGAGTAAGTGGTACGATACCTGGGAACAGAGAGGATACTTCCATGCTGAAGTCCGACCCGATCGGAAACCCTACTGCATCATGATTCCACCCCCCAACGTTACCGGGATCCTCCACATGGGACACGTCCTGGATAACACCATACAAGACATATACATACGCCATGCAAGAATGCAAGGATTCGAGACCTTATGGCTGCCGGGAACCGATCACGCCGGTATTGCCACCCAAAGTAGAGTGGAAGAGAGTTTAGAAGAACAGGGATTAACCAAACATGATTTTGGACGTGAGAAATTTGTGGAAAAAACCTGGGAATGGCGGGAAAAATACGGTGGAATTATCCTGCAACAGCTACGAAAACTGGGGTGCTCCTGCGACTGGTCCCGCGAGCGCTTTACCTTAGATCCAGGATTATCCCGAGCGGTTCGCAAAGTATTCGTACATCTCTACAGTAAAGGCTTGATCTACCGCGGTCACCGCATCGTTAACTGGTCGCCCGGGCTGAAAACCGCCATTTCCGATGACGAAGTCAACCGCAAGGAAATCCCGGGTCACTTCTGGTACATCCGCTACCCGGTAGTGGACTCTGAAGAGCACATCACAGTAGCCACTACCCGACCCGAAACCATGCTGGGTGATACTGCAGTCGCCGTACATCCTACCGATACAAGATATCAGCACCTGATCGGGAAAATGGTACACCTGCCCCTGACCGACCGCCAGATTCCGGTTATTGCGGATGAGTATCCTGATCCCGATTCCGGGACCGGTGCTTTGAAAGTCACCCCTGCCCACGATTACGATGACTTTGAAATCGGGCAACGTCACGATCTTCCCGCCATCCTGATCTTAGATGAAGCCGGACACATGAACCAGAATGTCCCTGAAACATACCAGGGCATAGACAGGTTCGAATGCCGTGATCAAGTGGTGAAAGACCTCGATGAGGCTGGACTTCTTGAGAAAACAGAAGATATACCGAACCATCCGGTGGGTCATTGTTATCGTAGCGATGTTCCCATCGAGCCGCTGCTAACCGACCAATGGTTCCTCAAAATGAAGGCACTGGCTGATCCCGCCTACGATGCAGTGAATAAAGGTGAAATCCAATTCACTCCCCCCGAGTTGATTAACCGGTACAACGCCTGGTTCTATACCTTGAAGGACTGGTGTATTTCCCGGCAGTTGTGGTGGGGACACCGAATTCCGATCTGGACTTGCAATAACTGCGGATTCGAAGATACCTTCGAGGAAGATCCCGACCGTTGCCCCAAGTGCGAATCCGAGGATTTCGTACAAGAGGGAGACGTTCTGGACACTTGGTTTAGTTCCTGGCTCTGGCCCTTTTCTACCTTAGGTTGGCCCGAAAAAACCCCGGAATTGGGATATTTCTACCCCACCGATGTCCTGGTCACCGGTCCTGATATTATCTTCCTCTGGGTGGCTCGCATGATCATGGCGGGGAAAGAATTCATGAACGACATCCCCTTCAAAGTAGTCACCTTCCACGGGATAATCCGCGACATCCAAGGGCGGATGATGTCCAAAACCCTCGGCAACAGTCCCGATCCCCTGGACGTCATTGCTGAATACGGCGCTGATGCCATGCGATTCACCGTAGTGTCCCTCACTCCTCGCAGAGGCGACATCCGGTACGCCAATTCCCTTTGTGAAATGGGCAGGAACTTCGCCAACAAAGTCTGGAATGCTGCCCGCTTCATCCTGATGAATGCCGATGAAAACCACACTCCGCCTGCTGAACCTCCCGCAAAGGAAAAGCTTTCCTTAGCCGATCGGTGGATCTTATCGGAGTATCATCAAACTGTGAAAGCCGTCCAGAAATCATTGGACGAATACCGCTTGAACGATTCCACCAAAATCCTCTATTCCTTCCTGTGGGACAGGTTCTGTGATTGGTACCTCGAATGCATTAAAACCCGGCTCCGTGGTGATCCTGAAGACCGCCGGATAGCGATTGATACTGCCTTGTACGTCTTGGAAGGCGCCGTGAAACTGCTCCATCCCTTCATGCCATACCTTACCGAGGAAATCTGGCAGGCGATGTGGAATCACCCGGATGACCGCAGCATCATGGTAGAACCCTATCCTGAGCTTGATACTGCTTGGTTTGATCCCCAGGCGGAAAAGGACATGGACTTCCTGATGAAGATTATCACTGCAGTGCGTACCATTCGCGGAGAAATGCATGTCCCACCTCAATTAGAAGCCGATGTGGTCTTCTGCCATGCCCGCCAGGATGAGAAAAAACTCCTGGAAAGCCAAACAGACCTGCTAAAGCGATTGGGTACTATCAGCAACATTACCTATGCAGAGGAAAAACCCAAGCTGTCAGTGTCCGCAATCGTGGGAACCCTGGTAATCTATGTACCTCTGGAAGACTTGATTGACTTGGAAAAGGAGCACAGCCGTCTGGAAAAGGAAGCCAATCGACTGCGTGGGCTGATAAAAGGTGCCGAAGCCAAACTGGATAATCCCAACTTCCTAGAACGTGCTCCCGAGGACGTAGTGGAAAAGGAACGCTCCAAAGTAAACGAAATGTCCCAATCCTTGGAAAAGATCGAGCAAATCATCCAAGGACTCGAAACATAACATATGGAATATTTCCTCCATATCCGAGTAATAATAGTGAACACACAAAAACTAAAAACGGAGGAAACCATGAAAGCGAGGTGGAGCATGAAACCCATCATGTTGGTTACAATCTTGATGTTATTAATAACATCCCTTGCCTTTTCCGAAGTAGCTATAACCATCTATAATGAAAACTTAGCGGTGGTGAAAGACACCCGGGATATGGAATTTCCCAAGGGTATCGGAACCATCCAGTTCCGCGACGTTGCCTCCCAGATTGATCCCACATCGGTACACTTCACTGCCGACGGAGTGGAAATTTTGGAGCAGAATTACCAATATGACCTGGTCAGTTCCTCCAAAATCCTTGAAAAATACATCGATCAGTCAATCCAGGTGGTGACGGAATCTCTACAGGGATCATCTGTATTTACCGGCACCCTGTTGTCATTTAGCTCAGGAAACGATGGGGATATCACCCTCAAATTAAACACAGGCGAAATAACCATCATCCGCCGATCCGCTATCCGGGATTTGACCTTTCCTGAACTGCCGGAAGGATTGATTACCAGACCGACCCTGGTATGGCAGCTCCAAAGCGACCGCGCCGGAACCCGACCCGCCGAAGTTAGCTACATGACTTCCGGCATCGCTTGGCATGCGGAATATGTAGCAGTGCTGGCTGATGCCGAAAATTCCATAGATTTAAGCGCGTGGGTGTCAGTGGATAACAAATCAGGTGCCACCTATAAAGATGCCAAGGTGAAGCTCATGGCGGGGGATGTTCACAGGGCAAGGCAAAGGTACTTTGCTAAACGTGGCGAAATGGCAGTGGACATGCTTGCAACCGGCGCCCCAGCTTTCCAGGAAAAGGAATTCGCCGACTACCACCTGTACACCTTGCAGCGCACATCCACACTAAAAGACCGTGAAGTCAAGCAAATATCCCTCTTCGAACCCGCTGTGGTAACATCAGAGATTGTGTACACTTATGATGGCGCGAGAAACAACAAGAAGGTGCGGAAAGAGCTTGTCTTTGAAAATCGCAAAGAACATGGCTTAGGAAAACCGCTGCCAGCGGGAACCTTCCGAGTGTTTCAACGGGACACTGACCAGGAACTGGAATTCATCGGCGAAGACCGCATCGATCATACTCCCGTCGATGAGAAAGTCGAAGTCACCGTCGGCTATGCCTTTGACTTAGTCGGCGAAAGGGAACGCACAGACCGGAAACGCATCGCCGATCGAGTGTACCGGGAAGCTTACCGGATTAAACTGCGCAACCACAAGAAAGACAAGGAAGTAACCATCCAGGTGAAAGAACACCTTCCCGGAGACTGGGAGATGTTGGAGAACTCGCATACGTTTGAGAAAATCGATGCAAATACCATCCGATTTGAAGTCAACGTACCAAGCGGTCAGGAAGTAGTAATCACTTATCGCATACAATATACCACCTAACACATTCGAACATCGGGGTTCCCCCATATCGTATCTCGACCTGACATCTGACATCCAATATGTGAGGGGCGTGGGTCCCAAGCGGGCTGAAGTCCTGAAATCCCAAGAACTCCATACCGCTTGGGACCTCGTTAATCACCTGCCTCGACGGTATCTCGACCGTACTCAAATCCTCAAAATATCCGAACTCACCGAAACTGATGACTACGTGACCGTCATCGGTCGTGTCGGATACATGGAACTCCTGCGGGGGCGAAAAGGTCGCCGGCGCCTGCAAATCGGACTGGATGACGACACCGATGTACTGACCCTGGTATGGTTCGAATATCAGGACTATTGGAAAAAGAAACTGTCGGTGGGACTGCCCATCGCCGTATCGGGAAAAGTCGCCTACTACGGCGGGTTGCAAATGATACACCCCGCCGTGGACATCCTGTCCGATGAAGACCAAGAATACGAAGGACTGCAGACTGGTCGCCTAATCCCCGTGTACCCGTCAGGTGAAGACTACCGTAAAGTCGGATTGGACAGTCATGGCTTCCGAAAAATAATCCTATCTGCCTGGGAGGAACTGCAAAATAAAATCCCGGATCCCATGCCCCTAACGATCCGCAAGGAGTTGAATCTAGTTCCTCTTGGGAATGCCTACCAAAACGTACACCTTCCGGAAACAGTTGCCCAATCCATACAAGGGTTCCAACGCCTGAAATTCGATGAATTCTTCGCACTGGAAATCATGCTGGCATTGCGCCGCCGTGTGCGCCGTGAAAAAGAAGACGGCATCGCCTTCCCCAAACCCGGTGAATTAGCCCGCAAATTGGTAAAATCCCTCCCTTTCGAGTTGACCCAAAGTCAAAAAAACGTCCTTAGAGAAATCAGCCAGGATATGCAAAGTCCCCACCCCATGAACCGCATGTTACAGGGTGACGTCGGTAGCGGGAAAACCGTTATTGCCGTCATATTGATGACCATCGCAGTGGAGCACGGCTACCAGGCGGTACTAATGGCACCTACTGAAGTCCTGGCGGAACAACACGCCCGGGTATTGGAACATTTCCTAAAACCATTGGGGATGTCGCCGATACTGCTGGTTGGCGCCCAACGAAAAGCTGAACGAACCGAAATACTGGAAAAAATATCCAACGGTGAAGCGAAATATATCACTGGCACTCATGCCGTATTCCAGGAACTGGTGGACTATCACAATTTGGGGTTGGTGGTGATCGATGAGCAGCACCGCTTTGGTGTCGTCCAGCGTTTGGCGATACGTCAAAAAGGACCGCAACCCGATGTCCTGGTCATGACTGCCACACCCATCCCCAGGTCCTTGGCCATGACCGTATATGGCGATATGGATGTATCGACGCTGTCCGAAAGTCCCACACAACGCGCAGGGGTTCGCACCGTACTGCGCGGCGAAGAAGCCCGTGCCGACATCTATCAGTATCTGGTTAAATTGGCAAAAAGAGGTGAGCGCGCCTTTATCGTATATCCCATCATTGAAGAATCGGAAAAACTGGACCTGAAAGCCGCCATCGACGGATATGAATACCTGCGGAAGGGACCATTGGTGCCCTGCAAAGTAGGGTTGTTACACGGTCGAATGTCCCGAGAGGTGAAAGACGAAATACTGAATGAATTCCGGAACGGCGACATCCAAATTCTGGTGACCACTACCGTGATTGAAGTCGGCGTGGATGTCCCAGAAGCCACCGTGATGGTGATCGAACACCCGGAACGATTCGGGTTAGCCCAACTCCATCAACTCCGGGGTCGTGTGGGACGCGGCACCAAGAAAGGCACTTGCATCCTGTTAGCCTCTGGACCACCCAGTGATGACACCATGATGCGCCTGGATACCCTATTGAAAACCGACAATGGCTTCCATATCGCCGAAGCCGATTTGTACCTTCGCGGTGCCGGGGAATTCTTCGGAACCCGCCAGCATGGCATACCCGCTTTCAAAGTCGGTGACCCTATCAAAGACCGTGAAATCTTGGAATCCGCACGGAAAATGGCTTTTCGGCTGGTTGACGAAGACCCGGAATTGAAAAAGTACCCCAAACTGAAAGAGGCGGCGCTGGAGAAATACTCGGAGAGGTTTCCCCTGGCGGAAGTAGGCTAAATTTACCTTGATTTTTTCCGAGATATGCTATATATTTTGGTGTTTGTTTCACAATTTGTATTCGTGTGTAATATCCAATGAGTCGAGTCATCGCTATTGCGAATCAGAAGGGGGGAGTTGGTAAAACCACCACCGTGGTGAATCTGGCGGCATGGTTGGCAAAAAAAGGCAAGAAAACCCTGGTGGTCGATACCGACCCCCAGAGTAATGCCACTTCCGGACTGGGCTTTCGACCACTGGAGCTGGATGGCAGTATCTACGACGTGCTGATTAATGGAACCAACGTCCAACAAGTAATTCGGGAAACGCAATTAGAAGGCTTGGACCTGCTGCCGTCAACCATTAAACTGGTGGGTGCCGAGGTGGAACTGGTGGCGATGATTGCCCGGGAACAGGTGCTCAGAAAAGCGCTGGAGTCCGTGCGCAACAACTATGACTACTTATTGGTAGATTGCCCTCCGTCCTTAGGATTGCTGACCTTGAATACCCTAACCGCCGCTGATTCGGTCTTGATTCCCATCCAAACTGAATATTTCGCATTGGAAGGATTATCCCAGCTCTTAAACACCATCCGGCTTGTGCAAAAACATCTAAATAAATATCTGACAATCGAGGGCATCCTGTTGACCATGTACGATAATCGCCTGAACCTGTCCAGGCAGGTCAAAGAGGACGTACAGCAATTCTTTCGGGGGCGTGTGTTCCACACTATCATCCATCGAAACGTCAGACTATCGGAAGCTCCTAGTCATGGTAAACCCATTATGTTGTACGATAAAGACAGCCGAGGTGCCGAAAATTATCAGCAATTGGCGGAAGAGCTATTAGAACATGAAAACTAAATCATTGGGAAGAGGTCTTAGGGCGCTTATTCCCGAAGACCCTTTCCTGGAAGAAACCGCACGGGTAACCGATATCGATGTTACCCATATCGACGTCAATCCTTACCAACCACGGAAGGATTTCTCACCTGAGTCGCTGAAGGAGCTGAAGGAGTCGATTCAAAAGGACGGATTACTCCAGCCGATCGTGGTTCGTCCCAAAGGGGAGAAATACCAGCTTATCATCGGTGAACGACGGCTCCGTGCCGTAAAAATGGCTGGATTAACCCGAATCCCCGCCATGATCCTCCCGGAAATAGAAGATCGGCAGTTGCTGGAAATGGCATTGATCGAAAACCTCCAGCGGGAAGATCTGAATCCTATAGAAGTGGCAGAGGGACTCAATGAGTTGATTGCTCAATTTCAACTTACTCAAGAACAAGCAGCGGAAAAGATTGGAAAACAACGTGCCACGGTTGCCAACCTCTTACGCCTGTTAAAACTGCCGGAAGATATTCGCGACGGGGTGAGAACCGGACAGTTGAGCATGGGGCATGCTCGAGCACTTCTGGCATTGGATGATCCGGCAATGCAGCGGTCGCTATTCTTACGTACCGTACAAAAGAATTTAAGCGTCAGGCGGGTCGAACAGTTAATACATCAATTAAATTCCCCATCTAAAGACGATGAAATCCCAAAACAAGCTACCTTATTTATTGCCCGTACCGAAGATCGTCTGCGGTCATTGCTCGGGACACAGGTTCGCATCAAAAATCGACTCCGAGGCGGTGTTATCAATATTGAGTACTATTCCGATGAGGACCTGGAACGGTTATTGGAATTATTCGAGATCATTGAAAAAGAAACGTAGTCATCCCAAGGTACCCCTAAACCGGCATCGGGGAGTATCATGAAAAATCTGGTGTGGGGTCGTCAGGCGGTCTTAGAAACGCTTAGGAGTGCCAAAATCGCCAATCGCCTGATATTACGACATGGGGTACGTGGAGAAGGGATCCTGAAAATCCGCCTGGAGGCGTCACAGCAATCACTGCCGATTGAGGAACTCCCGCCAAAGGTCTTTGAAAAAATGATGGGTAAAAAACCCGCCCAGGGCGTAGCGTTGGAACTGGGGGATAGCATTGATGATCAAACCACCTGGGAAGACATCCTAAACATCGCAACCTCGGAAGGTGAGACTCCGTTTATACTGATAGTAGATGGGGTAGAGGACCCCCAAAATTTCGGTGCCATCCTTAGATCTGCCGAAGCTGCCGGTGTCCATGGAGTATTAATCCGGGATAGACGAACTGCTCCCATTTCCGGTACCGTGATGAAAGTGTCCGCCGGCGCCGCAGCGCACATCCCCGTGGCAAAAGTCCCGGGATTGCCGAATATTGTCACTGAATTGCAAGAGAAAGGTATCTGGATTATCGCTGCTACCGAAGACGGTGAAGAAACCTTGTTCGATGCTGATCTCACCGGTCCCATTGCCATAGTAGTGGGTTCGGAGGGCACCGGGATTTCCAGCCTGATCCGGAAACGATGTGACCGCGCCGTTCGAATTCCCCTGCAAGGAAAAGTCGGCTCGCTTAACGTATCTGCCAGTACCGCGATCATCCTTTTCGAAATACTTCGACAGAGGTCAAATAAACCTTAAGTCGCACTTTAGACCATCAGGAAAGATTCAAAAAAAGGTTGATTCCTTGCAAGAATTTTCATATATTTACGCAATTCTGAGCTAATATGGGGCGATTGACCGATAAAGTAACCTTGATGGCGCTGTCCGACCAGGAATCCGGGATTCGGAAAATAATGATTCCGCGATGGGTGTTGAATTCCTGGCGCACACTGTTGGTGGTGGTGGGGATTGCGATCTTTTTACAGGCAGCCGCAGTTGGATTCCTCGTTTTCCAGTTGGTCAAATTTAAAGGCATCCGGGCTGACAATGAATTTCTATTGGCGGAAAATGCCCAGATAAACCGGATCGTTGGCGAGTTCAAGGAGCTGCAGCAGCTCAATGCCCAGATTCGACGTGCTCTTGGAGTCAACCTCGGATTGGAACCGGATGATTCAACCATGTCGGATACCACTACCCTGGCATTGTTTGAAGCTCCCATCCCAAACGGTTCGGTGATGCGACCCGGCTCCGTTAACCGCGATAACATTCCACAAGTTCCGGCTTGGTTGTCCCAGGGATTCACCTCTCGGGATATCCCCACATTTCTGCCGGTGGAAGGTTACATCACCCAGAATTACCTCTGGATGGAAGAGTTGCAGTTGCGAAACCATCCAGCCATCGATATCGCCGCTGCTGAAGGCACCCCGGTCTTGGCTTCCGCTGACGGCATGGTGACATTTTCCGATTGGACATATCGGTACGGAAACTTGATCATCCTCTATCACCGGTCCGGTTACTTCACTGTGTATGGTCACCTTCAGCTGCGAACCTGTAACATTCGCGACTGGGTTCGACAGGGCGAACCCATCGGCTTGTTGGGAAATTCCGGAGTGTCTAGCGCACCCCATCTGCATTTCGAAATCTGGAAAGGAAACCAGCCGGTGAATCCCAGGGATTTTACCTGGGGCTTATCGGGGAACTGATCCCCGACAACAACCTTAATCTGTATCTCATAATGAATTCTATCATACCCTTCCATAACATCCTGTAAAGAGAGGAGAAAGGCATAGTGAAAATGAACGACACAAGAGGAAGTGCGGCTTCATCGGAGTTATCCCTCATCGGGAAAGATGCCACCATTGAAGGGAAGCTTTCCATTAAGCAAAGTATCCGAATCGACGGTCGCATAAAAGGGGAAGTAGAAGCAGCCGATACCGTGACGATTGGAGGAAGCGGCGACATAGAAGGCAATATCAAAGCGAAAAATGTGGTGATTGGCGGTAAAGTCAGCGGTTCTCTGGTCGTAACCGGTAAAGTAACCTTGGAAGCCGCCGCAGAACTACATGGAGACCTATCGGCATCCAGGCTAATTATCGAAGAAGGTGCTGTGTTTAACGGTCGCAGCTCCATGGAAGGAGGTACCACTACACCCGTCAAAATTCCACCTCCATCTCCATCGATCAAGCTGGATAGTCCGGATAGTCCTCCTGAAAAATAATGAGGATGAATCATGGCGCCGAAACTGCCCAGGGCAAACACCGCCTGGGGAACAGTGGCGCGGTTTACCCATGTTGGCATCACCTATGCCCTGGCTGTACTTCTCGGCTATTTCGTAGGATCGCGCATTGATAACTGGCTCCATTCATCACCGGTATTTTCCCTGATCGGAGTCTTCGTAATGATGGGAGGCGGTATCTATTGGATGTACCTAAAATTAAAAGCCATGGAAGAATCGGAGAACGAAAAATCCCAATCCCCGAAGTAACGCTGTAATTAAACGAATTTTAAAATCATGGATTGGTTGGCGGGAGTAGCAACTGCATTATTATTAACCATAGGCGCCTGGCGGATATTAAAAGCGCACATCACCGGCGATGCCGTCAAACTGCTGAAAGGCTTGGTGATAGCGTTTTTCTTTAAAATCTTGTTGGCGGGATCAGTCATCGTCCTGATCCAAATCACTGGCGCACTAAAGATCGTACCCTTTGCCATCGCCATGATGTCAGGATATTTCGTAGGTATGTTCGTCTTAGTCGCCATGGCAAAGAAACACATTGCACAGGTTGAAGAAACTGCCAAAGCCGCATCGGTGCCGTGATACGGTGTATTGATTCTGAGCTGAATTCATAATCCCATTCAGATAATTTAGTTCCCGCCAGGTTTCAATCGGGCAACTGCCGGAGTAACCTGGCGGATAAAGAATTGCACCACAATGATGGCTTTCAATAAAAAAATTTACCATACCCTATTGAGACAGCACCACAATTTATTGTGGTGTTAAGGGGCAATATACTTAAGAAACCATAACCGCTTCAGCGGTTTACCCTGTTAATCTTGTAGGTCGGGTTCCGAAGTGTAGCGAAGAAACCCGACAATTGTTCTGATGACAAACCTCATTTAGATAATTTCAGCATGAAAAAAACCTGGAACATAATATTCATCGTCCTATTAACGGCTGGAATAGCCCTGTGTTGGGCATCGGATCCAAAAAGCCAGAGCACTACCGCAGACAAACACGATGAACATCATGAGGAATACGGGGTAGAGCAATCTCTGGAACATCACCTCTGTGATGCCACCTATGTGGAGTTCGTAGGGATGAAATTCAATCTGCCGGTACTCTTCTATGTGGGCGATACTCCCATTCCCCTGACCAAACACATGGTGTTCTGGGGGGTCGCTGGGCTGCTGTTGTTGTGGATGGGGTTAGCAAATGCCCGTAAAGTCGGCGGGATTCCTAAGGGCTTCGCCAACTTGTTGGAAGTCTTCGTGATCTTTATTCGCGACGAGGTGGTAATTCCTGCCATGGGTGAGGAAGACGGCAGGAAATGGCTGCCCTTTTTTCTAACCGTGTTTTTCTTTATCCTGATTTCCAACTTATTGGGGATGATCCCCTGGGGGGTCAGCGCCACCGGCAACATTTCCATGACCGCTGGCATGGCAATCATCATCCTGATGGTGATGTTCGGTGCCGGAGTCGCCTACAACGGTCCCATCGGCTTCATGAAAGCTTTCATGCCCCCGGGTGTGCCGGTTTTCATACTACCCATACTGTTCCTCATTGAAATCATGGGGTTATTCGTTAAGGCGTTCGCCTTGTGCATGCGACTATTCGCTAATATGTTAGCGGGACACGCGGTGATCGCGGTGTTCCTGGTGCTGATAACGTCCATGATCATCGCACCCATTAGCGTATTGGGTGCCGTTGCCATCAGCATGTTGGAACTTTTCGTAGCATTCCTGCAGGCATACATCTTTACCATCTTATCAGCCACCTTCATCGGGATGGTCATACATCCATCTCATTGATGATATTCTAAAAAAACAAACAGTAAGCAATCAATAAAATTAATAGATAACTGAAATCCAAATCGGAGGTACACAGATGGACGCAGTGAGCACCATTGGTGTCATGGGATGTGGTATTGGCGCGGGTTTAACGGTGTTAGGTGCCGGTCTCGGAATCGGTAGAATCGCAGGGCAAGCTATGGACGGAATTGCCCGTCAACCGGAAGCGGCAGGGAAGATTCAAACCGCCATGTTGATTGCCGCAGCACTGATCGAGGGTGTATCCTTTTTCTCCCTGGTAGTGTGTCTGATCATCTCCGCCAAAGGATTCTAACGAGAGAAAACGACTATGGAATTCCATTTGACGGACATAATTATGCCCCGTCCCGGATCCATGCTGTGGACCATTATCTCGTTTCTGATCCTGCTGGTTGTCCTGCGGAAATGGGCATGGGGACCGATCGTTACCGCCTTAGAAAAACGCGAACAGACCATTAAAGACGATCTGGATGGAGCCCGTGAAGAGCATGAAAAAGCGGAACAGCTTCGTCAGGAGTACCAGGAAAACTTAGCCGGTGCCCGGAAAGAAGCTAATCAAATCGTACAGGATGCCCGACGGGCTGCAGAGGGAGTCAAAGACTCCACTATCCGCGAAACGAAGGATATAGCCCGAAACACCATCGAAAAAGCCAAGCAGGAAATTGAAGCGGAAAAGGTCCGTGTGTCCCAGGAATTGAAAACGGAAGTGGCGACACTGGTTGCTGATACCGTCAAACAAATCCTGAAACGTGGATTAACCACGGAAGACCAGCAGCGGATTATCACGGCGGGACTGGAAGAACTGAATAATGTCAGTGGCAATGGCAAAGAGTAGCGGAGGACAGCGTGCACTTTAGCGACACACTGGTAAAGCGTTACGTGGGTGCGTTATTCGCCGTGGCGCGCGAGCAGGATCTGGTTGACTCAATCTATAACTTGTTGGAAATGCTGGATCAGGCATTCCGGCAAGTTCCCGGCCTATCTGGATTCATCCATAGCCCTAAAGTGCCGATCTCCCGAAAAATCGAAATACTCGAAACCATCGTAAGAACCGATGCTCCCGATTTCTTAAAGCGGTTTTTTCAGCTGGTGCTGAATAAAAACCGGGAAGCAATCCTTCCCGCCGTGTTCCAGGCATTCCACCGGTTCCGGGAAAAGGAACTTGGTCGAGTACAGGTGCTAGTTACTACAGCCGTAAAGGTTACGCAGGATTTGAAAACCGCTATCACACGAGGTGTGTCAAGTCTTACTGATAAAACACCGGTAATTACTTGGGAGGTAAATCCCATGTTGATAGGTGGATATCGCATCTTGATTGAAAACCGTTGCTATGACTTCAGCCTTATTCGGCAGATCAACAATCTGCAAAAACAGTTGACCCGGTAACACCACCGGATTGATAAATCGCATGGCACTGGTTTCCGCCAGGTTTCAAGCGTAGCGTAACCTGGCGGGTAGGAATAGCACCACAATTTATTGTGGTGCTAATAAGGAACTAACACACACCCTAACCGCTTTAGCGGTTTCCCCTTTTATGGTTTCCATAAGCAGACATAAAAAAGCAATAAAGTAATCTGAGCATATCCTAAGGATGTCTTATGCAACTTAGACCGGAAGAAATTACGTCGATTCTGAAACAGCAGATCGAGGGATTCGAAGCCGGCGTCGATGTGGAAGACGTTGGTCGCGTCATTTATGTCGGCGACGGTATCGCCCGCGTGTATGGACTGGAAAGCTGTATGGCTATGGAGCTGGTCGAATTCCCCGGCGGCGTATTCGGAATGGCGTTAAACCTGGAAGAAGACAATGTCGGTTGCGCCTTGTTCGGCAGCGACGCTGGTATCAAAGAAGGCGACGAAGTACGCCGTACCGGGCGTGTGGTGGAAGTACCGGTGGGCGATGCGTTACTTGGCAGAGTAATCAATCCGTTAGGATTCCCCTTGGACGGGAAAGGACCCATCGAAACCGAACTGAGTAACCCCAGCGAGAAAAAGGCGCCTGGTGTGATTTATCGCCAACCGGTGAGTGAACCCTTGGAAACTGGCATTAAAGCCATCGATTCCATGATTCCCGTTGGACGGGGGCAGCGCGAACTCATCATCGGTGACCGCCAAACCGGCAAAACCGCTCTGGCGATCGACACCATTATCAACCAACGTGGCGGTGACATGGTATGTATATATGTTGCCATCGGACAAAAAGGTTCCACCATTGCCCAAATCGTGAAAACCCTGGAAGATCACGGTGCAATGGAGCACAGCATCATTGTATCCTCAACCGCAGTAGAGCCGGCTCCTATCCAGTACTTAGCGCCTTTCTCCGGTGCCGCCATCGGCGAATATTTCCGAGACAACGGTCGCCATGCCCTGTGCGTTTATGACGACCTCACCAAACACGCTTGGGCGTACCGGCAGCTATCGCTGCTCCTTAGACGTCCCCCGGGTCGCGAAGCCTATCCCGGCGACATCTTTAACCTCCATTCCCGATTGTTGGAGAGAGCGGCGAAAATGTCCGACAATCCCCAAGTGGCAGCCATGGCGGGATGTTCCGCACCCGGTGGCAGTTTGACAGCCTTGCCCATTATCGAAACCCAGGCGGGCGACGTATCAGCCTACATCCCCACCAACGTCATCTCCATTACCGATGGTCAGATCTTCCTGGAGAATGAATTATTCTATTCCGGTGTCCGACCGGCTATCAATGTTGGTATTTCCGTTAGCCGTGTTGGTGGTAATGCACAAACACGAGCCATGCGACAGGTGGCGGGATCCCTGCGCTTAGACCTTGCACAGTATCGCGAATTAGCTGCCTTCGCCCAGTTCGGTTCCGAACTGGACAAAGCCACTCAAGCCCAGTTGACCCGAGGCGAGCGCCTGGTCGAAATCCTTAAACAAGGATTGTACGCCCCCTGGTCCCAAGAGAACCAGGTCGCTATCTTATTCGCGGGAACTAAAGGTTACATCGATGGAATCCCCATCAAACAGGTCAGACGCTACCAGTCTGAATTTGTAGCCTTCATGGAAAACTCCAAAACCGACATCCTTACCGCCATCAAAACAGAAAAGAAACTCAGCGAGGACTTGGAAACCAAACTTCACGAAGCCTGCAAAGAGTTCAACGGAATATTCCAAATTGAAGATGCATAGGTCGGGTTCTGAATGAATCCCGATATGTCGGGATGAATGAAAAATCCGACACACAATTAATAGCTATTATACGATATGCCATCATTAAAGCAAATAAGACGCCGGATCGCATCGGTAACATCCACTCAGCAGATTACCAAAGCCATGAAAATGGTGGCGGCCGCCAAACTGCGTAGAGCCCAGGAAAACATAATAAAAGCAAGACCATATTCCCTGAAGCTGCGCGATGTAATCCGCGATTTGGCTGCCCACACTGACCGGGACCGTCACCCCCTGTTGGCAATGCGGGAACCGGAACGTTTAGGCATCGTTGTGGTCACCGCCGACCGTGGCTTATGCGGATCCTTCAATACCAACATCATTCGGGAAGCCACCAAAGTCATTGAATCCCATGGAACTGATCAAATACAGCTAGTTACCATCGGTCGGAAAGGCACGGACTTCTTCCGCAAACGGGGATACGACATCATCCAACGCCACATTGATATCTCCCGGCATTTGCACTTCGGAAACGCCATAACAATCGGGGAAGCCTTGATAGACCTGTATGTCCGCCAAGAACTCGACCGGGTATATCTGGTCTATAACGAATTCAAATCCGCCGTCCAGCAATTTGTGATTTCCGAACAATTGCTGCCCGTGATTCCGGAAACCCCGGTGGAGGGCTTCAGTACCGATTTTATCTATGAACCCAGTGCCGCTGTGGTTTTGGATGGTATCTTGCCCAGGTATATCAATATCCAACTGTGGCGCAGCTTGTTGGAATCCAACGCCGCTGAACATGGTGCCCGGATGACGGCAATGGAGGCTGCTACCGAAAACGCCGAAGAAATGATCAGCAATTTGACACTGCATTACAACAAAGCGCGTCAAGCCACCATCACCAAGGAACTGCTGGAAGTCGTGTCCGGCGCCGAAGGATTACGTTAATAATTTCAACATACCATTGACTGAATATCATGAGCTGCTATTTCCGGCACATTAAAGACATCTTCGAATTCGCTGGCATAGAGGTCACTCCCAAAAACAAAAAGGAAATCGACCGCAACATCCACGAACTCGTTGCAGTGGATTATAAACAGTGTTCCCCCACATGGAAAGCTCTAAAAGTGGAGATCGCGGCCCAGGAAGGCGGTCGCGAAGCATTCGCTAAGAAGCTGAAAACCAAATTGAACATATAAGCTATCTGCAATTGACGATCAAAGAGGGATCCAATGCCGGCACATGGAATCAAATATGGAGCTGTTGACGATATCCCCTGGGAACCGCATCCGGTACTCCCAGGTGTTAAAGTCAAAAAAATCTATACAGTCGAAGACAATATTGGCATATCAAGCTTCCTGGCTTGTATCGAAAAAGGGCAAAGAACCGACATCCATATACATGAAAATTCCGACGATATCCTGTATGTGTTGGAGGGAACCGGAAAAATGTTTCTGGAGGACATTGGCGAGATAGACCTTAAACCGGGCTCCTATGTCCGCGCACCCAAAGGCATAAAACACGGAATCGTGGAGGTCGGCGACCAAGACCTAATACTTCTCGAAGTCTTCCACCCTGAGTTTTTCTAAATAAGTTGACCAATTAATCATTATTGATAGGTGATTAACATGACCTGGAGTGAATACTTAGCCGCACAATTGGATCGATCCCGTGAAATCAGTCTGTATGTCATCCAGGATTTCGAAGAAGACGACTTTTACCAAAAGATCGAGCATGTCAATCCCGGCATCTGGACGCTGGGACACATGGCGGGAAGCGAGCCCGGCATTGTATATACAGCACTGAACGAGCCCATTCCACGACCGGAATCTTGGTCGGAATATTTCAACATCGGCGCCAAGTTGCTCGATGACTTGCACCAATATCCACCCCTGTCCGAGGTTCGGCAGGTATTGGAAGAAGGGCATCTAAAAACCCAAGAGCGAATCAAACAGATGTCGGAGGCGGACTTAAACGCACCGGCACACCCCGATATGCAGGTGTTCCCCTGGCTGAAGACGATTCGTGATGCCATCAGTCTGGCATTAATCCACGAATCCAACCACGGTGGACAACTCATCTGGCTGCGAAAATTACTGGGAAAACCCGGTCTTTTCTAAATAATTATAAGTCGGGTTCCGAAGCGGAATACGTGTATTCTGCGCAGAAACCCGACAATCCTAACCGCTTGTGGAGAACTCGATGAACGAAGGAAAAATCCGGCAAATCATTGGCGTAGTGATTGACGTAGAATTCCCGGACGGCGACCTGCCCCCCTTATACACTGCCCTAACCATTCCGCGAAACGGGGATTCGTTAATCCTGGAAGTGCAGCTGCATCTGGGCGATCAGGTGGTCCGGGCTGTCGCCATGGATAACACTGATGGTCTGGTACGTGGTCAAACCGTGGTCAACACTGGCGAGCCCATCAAAATCCCTGTGGGAAAGGCTACACTTGGGCGTTTAATCAACGTGATCGGAGAACCCATCGACGGATTGGGCGACATACAAACCGACACACATTACCCCATCCACCGGCCAGCTCCCAAATTGGTAGAGCTGGAGACTTCCAACGAAATGCTGGAAACCGGCATCAAAGTGATCGATTTAATCCAGCCGTTCTCCAAGGGCGGAAAAACTGGATTATTCGGTGGTGCCGGTGTGGGGAAAACCGTGATCGTCATGGAGCTCATCAATAACATCGCTAAGCAACACGGCGGAATCTCGGTGTTTTCCGGAGTAGGTGAACGCACCCGTGAAGGCAACGACTTACTCCGGGAAATGATTGAGTCCAAAGTAATGAACTATGGTGAAGATTTCAGCCTCGACGATTGGGACCTGTCCAAAGTGGACAGAAAATCCTTAGGCGAATCCAAAGTCTGCATGGCGTTCGGGCAGATGAACGAACCCCCCGGATGCCGTCTGCGTGTCGGTCTAACCGGCTTGACCCTTGCCGAATATTTCCGCGATCAAGGCATGGACGTATTACTATTCATTGATAATATATTCCGTTTCACCCAGGCAGGATCCGAAGTGTCCGCACTCCTCGGACGGATGCCGTCTGCAGTAGGTTACCAACCAACTCTGGCAACTGAAATGGGTGCCCTTCAGGAACGCATCACATCCACGAAAACCGGCTCTATTACTTCCGTACAAGCAATCTACGTGCCCGCTGACGACCTCACCGATCCCGCACCCGCCACCACTTTCAGCCACCTTGATGCCACCACCGTACTCAGCCGCCAGATTGTAGAATTGGGAATCTATCCCGCCGTCGATCCGCTGGATTCCACATCCAGAATCATGGACCCGCAGGTGGTAGGACAGGATCACTATGACACTACCACCCGCGTCCAGGAAATACTGCAGCGCTACAAAGACCTCCAGGACATCATCGCAATTTTGGGCATGGACGAGTTAAGTGACGAAGACAAACAACTGGTCGGCCGTGCTCGAAAAATCCAAAAATTCCTGTCTCAACCGTTCTTTGTGGCGGAAGCCTTCACCGGGCGCCCCGGGGTGTACGTCTCGGTCAAGGAGACCGTGAAAGGATTCCGTGCCATCGTCGAAGGGGAATATGACCATCTTCCCGAACAAGCCTTCTACATGATGGGATCCATTGAAGAGGCAGTCGAAAAAGCCGAACAAATGGCAAAAGAAGGTTAATTTCTAAAGAACCATGGCGAAAAAATTTAAGTTCGACATCACAACACCTGATGGAATAGTATTCAGTGGAGAGGTGGAATCGTTGCGGGCTCCCGGGTCCGAAGGTGGGTTCGGAGTCTTGGCGGATCACGCACCCTTCGCCACCACAACCACTATCGGAATTGTGGAAATTAAGGAGAACGGAAAACCTAAGTATTTCGCCACCAGCGGGGGATTTATCGAAGTGCTGGACAATTCCGTATCCCTGTTGGC
>CBDVBD010000030.1:0-24974 GCA_965372135.1 uncultured bacterium
ATAGGACCCGGGATGCGCTAAACAGGGGTAAATCAAAAATATATTAGTTTCGTGGAACAATACTTGCAATTTTGGATAGTAAATATTATATTACATCAAATCACTATATGACAACGTTCTGGAGGCTGATACCGCGACCGTGTTCGATGATACGCACTGGATGAAACAGGCAATTGCCGAAGCTGAAAAGGCTATGGAGGAGGGGGAAGTACCGGTGGGAGCGGTGCTGGTGCATGAAAACACGGTGATCGGACGGGGTCGGAACCAGATGGAAGCGCTTCAGGACCCCACCGCACATGCCGAAATGATTGCCATTACTTCGGCGGCGGATGCTTTGCAATCACGGCGGTTGATCGATACCACGCTTTACGTGACATTGGAACCGTGCGCCATGTGCGCCGGCGCCATCGTATTGGCACGCGTGACCCGGCTGGTGTTCGGAGCCTGGGATCTCAAAGCCGGAGCCTGCGGAACCTTAATGAATATCCCGGCAGACCCCCGATTAAACCATCAACCTGAGATTGTGGGGGGAGTGCTTGCCGACCAGTGTGGTGTGATGTTAAGCCAATTTTTCCAGCGACTTAGGACTTCAGAAACATAGGGTTGCCATGCAGGAGACTATCGATCGCGCAACCCAAGCATTGCTCAGCCGCCAGCGATCCGACGGGTCCTGGGCGGGACGGTTGACGGTCAATCCAGCTCCGTCAGCGGATTTATTAATCCTGTACCGTCTGTTCAATCTGGACATTCGCAGTATTGAATCAGAAATCGCACCGCCCATCCTGGACGAACAAAATCCGGACGGCGGCTGGTCGGCTTACCCGGGAAGCCCATCGGATTTAGATACTACTGCCGAAATCGCTCTGGGGTTAAGTTTATGTAAAACGCCACCCAAAGAGGCGCTGAGCAACGCCAAACAATTCATAGCATCCCAGGGGGGTATCGGCAAGACGTTCTTTACCATACAGCTTCTTTATTGTCTGTGCGAACAGTGGTCGTTGGAGAAGGTCCGAAAAATCCCGATGGGGTTGATATGGCTGCCAAAGGGCATCGGGCTGGAATCGCTGCCATCATGGGCACGGGTGCTGTCGCTTACTGTAATGTTGATCGGCGACCGGGGGAAAAACAGCCGTTGGGCGAACAAGTCCCGCAATAAAACGCTGCAAATCCTCAAGTCACTCCAGGACCGTAACGGCAGTTGGTACGGGATGTTCACACCCACGTTTATGGCGCTTTTGGCGCTGCATCGACAAGGGTATAAAGCCATCGATCCGTCGGTGCAATGGGGTATCCGATTTATCCGGACGCTGCAGAACCGTGCCGCGAATGGGATCATCCAGGAACGATACCGGGCGGAAACTTGGAATACGGCGTTAGCAGTACATACATTGCGTACAGGCGGATTACCCGACGATCATCCAGCTATCAGCAGGGGGATCGATTATTTGGCGCTGCAGCAGATATGGACCCCAAGTACACCACCATGGGCGAGTAAGAATCCTTCCGGGGGGTGGGCATTCGAAGCGGATAATACTCTATTTCCGGATGCGGATGACACTTCTGCGGCGGTATTGGCGCTGTCCGATGTCCGTAACGACCGGGAAGCGGAGATTTACCGTCAGATGTTTCGCGGAGTCAATTGGCTGCTCAGGCAGCAGAATCCACACGGCGGTTGGGGTGCATTTGACCGGGAAATCCGGGGTGGAATGCTGGCATGGGGTGCCAGGAATATCGGGAGACTGTATAACCGGGACAAGCGCTGGATGTGGTTCTGCCGCACCCGCGACATGGCGACACCAGACAACACCGGGCACGCATTGGAAGCGATTTTGACCGGCGGAATATCGATGTCCAATCATGCGGTGGGAGCGGCGGTGGATTTTCTGATAAGCTGCCAGATGAAATCCGGCGCCTGGCGCGGTAGATGGGGAGTGGGTCCCATCTACGGCACTTACATGGCATTACGGGGGTTGAGAAGTACCGGGCTACCAAGGGGATACCCATCGGTGGACAAGGCGTTAACCTGGCTGAAATCCAAGCAGTTACCGGATGGCGGCTGGGGCGAACCACCGGAAAGTTTTCAAGACAAAAGGTTATGGGGTGCGGGACCATCTAATCCGACCCAAACCGGTTGGGCGATTTTGGGATTGGTATTAGGCGGGGAAGGGGAATCAGACGCGGTGAATCGGGGGGTGAAATACCTGTGTGACACTCAGCAGGAAAACGGCTTTTGGGAGGAACCATTTCCCACCGGGGTGCTGATGCCACCGGATTGTTTCCTGTCGTACGAACTGTACCCGCTGATTTTCCCGTTGTTGGCACTAATCAAAGTCAGTAAAGGAAAGGAACCGACAGGCAGATAATGAAGTATAACCATCCTGTGACCTCAGGTGGTTTATGCGAACATGATATATTTGGAGAGGTGCCGGAGTGGTTTAACGGGGCGGCCTCGAAAGTCGTTGACCTCTTATGGGGTCCGGGGGTTCGAATCCCTCCCTCTCCGCAATGTATATTTAGCTGAAGGATTAGGGGATTATTTAAATGGGTAGCCGTGGGTTCTGGCATAGCCACTCCTATGGAGGAATCCATCCCTCGCCGCGATGTATTGCGTATACATTTTAAGAAGCGAGAAAGACGGTCGACATTATTACGGTTCGACCGGTAACTTAACTAAAAGAATATTAGAACACAATTCTGGGAAGGTGAGATCAACAAAGGGACATAGACCTTATATCCTTCACTACTTCGAAGAAGTAGCAACCAGAGGAGAAGCTGTTAAACGGGAGAGATTCTTTAAGTCAATTCCCGGGTATAATTGGTTGAAAGATCAGGGGATTATTTAAATGGGTAGCCGTGGGTTCTGGCATAGCCACTCCTATGGAGGAATCCCTCCCTCTCCGCAATAAGAAGTTTAAAAGTTAACAAGTTGACAATCCGCCATAGGCGGACAAGTCCGCCGGTGGGCGGACAGGGTTAGTGTCGGGTTTTAGGAAACCCGACTTGAAGATTTGATAACCAGTTGTTAATAATGCAAGTACTTGAAATACTGATATTGACCCTCCTGGTTGTTGGGGCTTTTGGATATATCGTTCGGTTTGTGGTGCGCTCGATCACCGGAACGAAATCATCCTGCCACGGCGCATCGGAAAACGCAACTTGCCAGACGTGTTTGCAAGCACAGAAAATGCGTCAATCTCAATATAAACAATAAGATTATATTATGACAAATCTGTCGACGGATTCTCGGGTGGTGGCGCTGCTTTGTGCGCCAATGAAGCCGCCGAATAGTGAAGGTTTCCACAGCGCCGGTCCCCTGAGCCCGAAAAAGTGGTACGACCTGGAAAACCGCATCGGACAATCCGACTTTCAGTATCCCGGCGACCTGCTTGACGCTGACGTTCCATCCTTGATGCAGACTCTGAATCAAACGGAACCGGAAGCGCTGCGACTCCGACAGCGGTTGGATCTGGGTGACGAACTCGATCAAGAATTAGCATGGTTGTCCGATCGGGAAATGTGGCTGCTGACCATCGCAGATCCTGATTACCCGGCTCGGCTGTTGGAAAATATTCCCACACAAGCGCCGCCGGTATTGTTCGGTTCGGGGAATATGCGATCATTGCAAGACGGGGGATTGGCAGTGGTGGGACCGCGGCACGCATCCCCATCCGATTTGGAATATGCGGCTGCAATCGGAGAACAATGTGCGGCGGAAGGGATACCGGTGATTTCGGGTGGCGCTAAGGGTGTTGACCAATATGCCATGAATGGGGCAATTGCCAACGAGGGGAATGCGATTGGGGTGTTGGGGGATTCCTTGGTGAAATTGGCGACAGCCCCGGATTTGTCTTATCAAATCCAATCGGGGAATTTAGTCTTGATATCGCCCTATCATCCCAAGGCACATTTCCAGGTGGGGCAAGCGATGGGACGCAACAAGATCGTATATGCACTGGCGGATTGGGCGTTGGTGGTGTCGTGTCAGGTGGGACAGGGTGGCACCTGGAATGGTGCAATGACCGCACTCAGGAACACTAATGTTCCGATATTTGTCCGTGCTGACGACCAGATTTCCGATGGGAACCGGGAACTGCTAAAACGTAGCGCGCAAGAATTCGCACCACGACCCTGGACGGATTTGACCGATTCGCTGACTACCCTGACTGCTGCTTACCAGCTCAAACATAACACAATCCCCAACCAACCGGGGTTATTCGACAACCCAACATCATAAAGATATGCAAGTCTCCATTCTTGGCGCGGAATCCATGGGGGCGCGGTCGCTGTGTGTGTCCATACGGGCATCATGGGGAACGGTGTTGATCGACCCAGGAGTGGCGCTGTCACCGCATCGTTTCAGCCAGCAGCCTCACCCGCTGGAATTCGCATCGGCTCGGCAGATCCGTAACCGCATCACCCAGACTGCTGTCACCGCTCAGACCCTTATAATTACCCACTACCACTTCGACCATTACACTCCCTACATCCCGCGGATGTATGGCTTTTCCGACGAGGAAACCGCGGCTGCGTTGTACCAGGACAAGCGGTTGTTAGTCAAAGCCCGCAGCCACCACATCAACTTTTCCCAAAAGAAACGTTCCTATCATCTGTTCAAGCGGGATGACCTTATACTGATCGAAGCTGACGGCGAAACCTACGACCATTTGACATTTTCCAAGCCGTTTTTCCACGGCGAGTACAAATCCAAGCGGGGATTTGTGACCTTAGTGCTGGTGGAAGATGGTTCGGAACGGGTTATCTACGGATCCGATATCCAATGCCTAAACGACCGCCCCATCGACTGGATTATGGAAAAAGAACCCTCGATAGTGATCGTCTCCGGTCCGCCGATTTATCTCAAAATCTTAGAGAATGAAGATAAAGCCTATGCACAGGAGCAATTGATACGGTTGGTGGAACGGATTCCCACAGTGGTGGTTGACCATCACCTAACCCGGGATCCGCAGTTTACGGAATATGTCAGTCCGATAGCCGAAGTAGCACAGAAACACGGACATAAAATACAAACCTCCGCCGAATATATGGGGCAGCCGAATCACCTGTTGGAAGCGCATCGCCCTGAACTATATGAGAAATATCCCATCGATGATACATGGCATCAGGGATTATTGGACAAAGATCCCGACGTAATGAAGGATCTGGATCGATGGGAAACGGAACTGAACAACCTAGAGCAACTACCGTGAATCCTTTTACCAAGCTATTCAATTCCGGGCACATCGTGGTGTCCGTGGGCACACATGATCCTTTAACCGCCAGGCTGATCGAACTCGCTGGATCCAGTCAGTGCGAGGAATCCGGCAATTGCCGAATGACGAAACAATCTCCACTACGCAGAGTTTTTCACACCTGGCATATTTCTGCTTGATTTTCCCACTAAAATACACTATATTAACCATATCATCCCGAAACCAATTACCAAGGGATGGGCTATAGAATGTTGAATTTTGAATGTTGAATTCTGAATGTGTTTCATTCACACCCAACAAGGCAGAACATCACTTTTCCACCCCTTGGGGAATAGATAACACACGATAATTTCTACTTTTCTGTACACGCCGATTGACAACTTAAAACAAGGGGAGAGGGAATCATGAAGTCTCCAGGATATTTTACACTATTCATCGCTGTAATGCTGATGGTTAGCGGAATTGCGATTGCTGTTCAGGTGGATGGTTATTGCTACTTAGAAAACCAGCAGAATCACGAGGGGACTAAGGTGTTGTTCCAGGCTGATTCACCGAGTGCGGTAACTGATTCTACCTATACAGATTCGACCGGATATTACCAAATCGATTTAGCTCAAGGGGTATATGATATTCTTTTCATTCAAGATGAATACTATGAGCATCAGATGTCTGATATGCTTCTGTTTGCAAACACCACACTTCCCGAAGTAACCTTAATCCGTCAGGGGATACCTATATCTGGAGCTCTTAGTGGTGTCCTCGAACGAGAAACATATCTTGTAACTGGTGACATTACAGTTCAGGAAGGAGCTACTCTTGTAATTGATAGTGGAGCAATATTCAATTTTGAAAGCGGTAATCAATTTACTATTTACGGATATCTTTTAGCTATAGGAACAGAAAATGACAGCATCAAATTTAGGCGTGCCCCAGGTAGCTCAAGATGGGGAGGAATATCTTTTGCAGATTCTGCTGATGATGATAGCAGATTGGAATATTGTTTAGTCACGGGAGGGGGAGCGAACAACAATAGTGCAATTCAAATACAGCAATGTAGCCCCACGATTGTGCATTGTAGAATATCGGATAATGTAATAAATACAGGTCGAGGTGGGGGAATACGCATCGGCTTCCACGCAAATCCACTTGTCAGTGACTGCACAATATTGGATAATCATGCTGGTGGTGGAACAGATGGAAAAGGTGGAGGAATTTATTGTAGTAACAATTCCAGCCCTGTTATAAGTCATTGCATCATTACTGAAAACACTGCTACATCTAATGGGGGAGGAATATTTTGTACGGGTGGAAATCCTGTCATTCGGCACTGTATCATCACTGGAAATTCTTCAAATATTAATGGCGGAGGTGTACGGATATATTCAGGTAGTGCTATAATTGATCACTGTACTATTTGTGGTAATTCTGCAGATACCAATGGGGGCGGAATTTCATTACTTAATACTGAATCCACATTATCAAATACAATTGTGAAAAGTAATTTAGGAAATGCAGGAATAGACTTCGACAATTCTGTAAATTCGATGGTTCAGCATTGTGATTTCTATAATAATGCTGGTGGAAATTTCAGTGGAAATACTCCAAATTATTTGGGATTGATCATTACAATTAACAATAATGGTGATTCGTGCGATGCATATTTCAATATTTTTCTTAATCCTCAATTCATTTCAACTACGGGAGACTCTGCTTACTATCTTTCGGAAATTTCTCCTTGTATTGATGCTGGTGATCCCAATAGTCCAATTGATCCTGATTGGTCAATAACTGATATCGGGGCAAAATATTTTCACCAGCAATTGGTGAATCTTTATCCGAGGGAGCTTGATTTTGGACAAATAACCGTAACGGATAGCTCAGAACAGTCAATTTGGATCAAAAATAGCATGGATTCTTTAGTGGTTATCCATAATGTGGTTACTATCGACTCCGCATTTAGAACAGATTTTTCGTATGTCGATAGTATGTTAATACCTGGTGATTCCCTTGAAGTTACAGTGACCTTCACGCCTTGTGACATGATTACTTATTCTGACACATTGTTAGTTTTTACTTCCATGGATACGCTTCAAGCAACACTCGCTGGCGTGGGAATTGCGTCACTAATCGAATCAGTACCGGATTCGTTGATTTACGTCCCATTGGAATTGGGAATGGACACATCGTTGACTATTATATTCCAAAATTCCGGTACGGACACCCTGAATATCAGTAACGTTGTTATCACCGATACAGCCTTTATTGTGGATTTCCCAACCTATGGAAATCCTATTCCACCAAGTGGGGCATCTGATACTTGTCAGGTTATATTTGACCCTGACTATGAAGGATTGTATATGGATTCCTTGGTTATTCTCTGCAATGCTTTCAATGCAGTTAACGACACGTTCATCGTAAATATTTGGGGTGAGTGTGGCATCGTACCGGACACGGTTAGAAATTTGGTCATAGAGGTGGATTATCCAGATGCAGTATTGAATTGGGATCATGTTACCAATACAATTTATGGTTCACCGTTAGTGGTGGACTACTATTTGGTGTATTTTAAGGAAGTGCTAAGCGAGACATTTAACTTCCTTGCGGTCATGCCTGATACGACTTACACTCACTCTTACGTAGCGCAGTTTAGCGCGTCAATGTTTTACATGGTGGAAGGTTATGTAGGTGAATTGGGAGGCTTGGATGAAATATTGGCATCCGGCAGGAGATTGACCCGGGAAGAAGTGCATGGGTTGTTGGATTGGGGGAATTAAAAGAGATCCTTCACGGCAGGTGAAGATTGTTCAATTGCTCGATTGTTCGATTGTTCGATTGTTAAATTGTTGAATTGTTAAATTGTCGGTTTGTTAGAAAATATGTCGGGATCGCAGGGATCCTGACTGACTTGTCGGGTTTCGCGCTTCGCTTGGAGCCCGACCTACAGGAGACCCCCCCCTTTGTTCCCCCCCTGCAAATCCGCCATAGGCGGACAAGTAGCAGGGGGGAAGACAGGGCGCGATGAATCGGTACCAATACCAAGATTATCTCCCTTACTTACATATTAAAATAGTTCCCAATTAGGGAACTATTTTCTTGACTTTTATCATAATATTTGTTAAATTACACTATGCTAATTTGGGGTAGAAGGTTATTAGTCAAGTTTTGGGAAAAACACACAGATGTAAAGTCGAGGTTACAAACTTGGTTTCACTGGGTTGAAAGAGCCGATTTTAAGAAACCTCAGGATATAAAGAATCTATTCAGTACAGCTAGTTTTTTGGGCGATAACGTTGTAATTTTTAATATTAAGGGTAATAAATATCGCCTCGAAGTAAAGGTCTATTATAAAAGTGGAAAAGTAAAGGTTAATTGGGTAGGGACGCACGCAGAGTACAACAAACGAAAAAATTGATAAATCAGGGATATTCTATGAACCTAAAATTAATAAAGAACGAAAATGACTACGAAGAAGCTTTAAGTGAAATCGATGTGTTAATGGATTTAGATCCCGATCCAGGTACACCAGAAAGCGATAAACTCGAAGTACTTTCCTTAATTATAAGGGAATATGAGGATGCTGTTTATCCTATTGATATGCCGGATCCCATTGAAGCCATTAAGTTTGGAATGGAACAGCAGGGATTGAAACAACGAGATCTTGTACCCTTTATTGGGTCAAAAAGTAAAGTTTCAGAATTATTATCAGGTAAACGTCCACTCAGTCTAAGAATGATTCGAGCATTGCATATACACCTTGGCATTCCTGCTGAAATCTTACTTCAAGAAAGGGATGCATCCTCATTAGATGAAACCGACATTGGATCGAGACGCATTTTCGAATCAAGACATTTATCCCCGAGAAAATGAAATAACGTTCAATCTGCCACGCTATTTATAATAATTATTCTGCTCGTGGGGAATTTTCGCTTGTTTTTGTGCGGTTTTTTTCGTAACTTTATGTAAAGTTGCGAATTTTTTTACTCCGGCAATGAGGGTGTGTCATGGGTTATAATAACATTCGAACTGCATCGATACTGGGTTTTGGGCTGATTTTGATTGTGTCGTTAGGGTATGGGCAGATTTTTATCAATCCGGACGATTTCCCCAACCAAACCGGGCTAACTCTAACATTTTTCAGCAATACCACCACGTCCGTGATGGTGGATGTGGGCGAATCCGGACCCAACCAGATCTGGGATTTCACGCAAGGACCGGAAGAACAAGAAGTTACCGAGCAAATTGTACGTGCCAGCGAAACCCCGTTTTACGATAATTTCCCAAATTCAAATTTTTGCCGATTATCTGATTTTAATATGTTTGGCATTGCCGGAGATGTCTATACCTACCGGGAAATGTCCGACCAGCAACTGCTGTTGTTAGGCTTGGGCGCGGAAGTGATGGAATATCCTATTCCTATTCAACTTGGGGAAGGATTATTAGAATATCCGATGCCGTTGTCCTACCAGGATACTTGGGATAATACTATCAATTTCGATACGGTGTTTACTATCCCAAATCCAGATACTACAATACCTTTGGATTCCGTCGATGTGCGGATCGAAGTTACACTGGGCGACCAGGCGGAGGTGGATGCCTGGGGGACGCTTGATGGACCGATGAGCAACCGGGAAGTGCTGCGGGTGCTGCACGAGACGGGGGTCGAAGCCACGGTGTCGGTGTGGATGATCTTCTTTTGGCTGCCGGTGTGGGATTCCAGTTTTGTGCAGTTCCGCTACGAATGGTTGGCGAACGATCTGGGTCCGATTGTGACCATTACCAGTCAAGCGGGTGAGACCAATCCCAACTTTACCGATGCATCGCTGGTACTCAGGCTGATCGACATGTATAGTGGTGTGCTGGAAACACAGGAACCAGCGGTGCCAATCACGATGAGGCTGGCGCCCAATTATCCCAATCCATTCAACGAATCGACTGCCCTGACATTTACGCTGCCGTTTGAAATCCGAAGCAACGCTAACCTAAGTGTGTACAATGTGTTGGGGCGGAAGATTACTACATTGTGGGAGGGGGCGGCTGATGGTGGAATTCATCATGTGGTGTGGGATGGGCGTAATTCTCATCAGGCGCCGGTGGCGAGTGGGGTGTATTTTGTGCGGTTGACCTGGGGAACGAAGGCGCAATCGCTACGTGTTATTAAATTGGATTAAACTCCATATGGGGACCAAAAAATCCAACCTATTTCTTGCGTTATCAGCATGATAACTCAAGTCTTACCAGTTTCTGACCTTTCCGAATATTTAGTAACTCCCGGTATTATCGATCCTTCTACTTTAGTGGCTGAGGTGGGGGATCTGAACGTCGTTTCCCAGCGGCGGGTTGCTGTGGTCAACTCACGGCAACGGCGGCTGCCAAGGGCTGAGGATCCGTGGCTCAGGGAAACAGTTCGGGCAGTAGAAGACGCAGTGAGCCGGGGGAATTCCATTGTTTCCAGCGTGGGGATGATACCCTGGGAATGGGTGGTGTGGCTTACCCAACGGCTGGGGGGCAGTCAGGTAATAGTGCTGCCACGGGGGAAGGTAGCGGGAATGATGGATCGGGCTGAAGAGATAGTCGGGGAATTTGATTTGGACTTGCGTCGGACGGTTTTTCTGATGCCGTTTCACAACAAGGGGAAACGGGTTCGGAAGGCGATATATCCGGAACGGGATCGCTGGGTGATGGCGTTGGCAGAACGGATTTTTCCGGTATCGGTGCGGCGGTCTGGGGTGATGTCCAGATTGCTTGCTGAGCCGGAAGTGGCGGATCATGTGGACGGGTCATGTCTGATTCCATATGTCAGACCAGCGGCTGCCAGTGACGACTTGAAGCGACTGATGGCGGATGATTCGACGGGGCTTATGGTAAGTGAGATTGCTGAAACCGAGTGGGATTATTTGACCCATTGGACGCGGTCCTGTCATGGTCCGTGGTTGGGCGAAAGGAAGGGGGATTTCTATCGGGATTTGTATGAGGTGGACAACGGATATCCCAGGGATGGGTTGCGGACATTGAAGCGGATACTTCAGGAGGGACGGATTCGGGGGTCGGACAGGTTGGTTCGGGGCAGCAAAGCGATGGTGTCGTTGACGGAAACTACGCCTAGGAAATTGTTGGACATCATCCGATGGCGACCGGGGTTTATCCGGTGGAATTTCGAGCCGTACGGGATATCGATTCGGCGAGAGGTGTTGGAATCGATGGGGGCACGACCGGTTAGATATGGTGGTGAAGAGCAGTTTGACCAAATACCGGAAGCGGATCAATCATATTTTCAGCGGATTTCACCTAATGGGAAGGATTGGCGGGTGGAAGCAGAATGGCGGGTGATGGGGGATATTGATTTGGGGGTTTTGGATTCAAAGGATGTGATTGTTTGGGTGATGCGGGAAGCAGATATAGGGAAAATTCGGGGAGTGAGTCGGTTTCCGGTGAGAAGTTTAATCGCATAGAGGTTAGTGGATTATAGAAAAGCCGAATCCGGAGAAGGATTCGGCTTTTTTTACAATATGTAAATTAAAGAATTACTTCATTAAGACCATTTTCCCGGTGGCGACATCAGCGCCGGCGGTGATCTGGTAGAAGTAGATACCGCTAGCAAGGTCACTGCCGTCGAAGTTCACTACGTGACGTCCGGCGGACATGGTTTGACCGTCCAGCACAGTGGCGACTTCCTGACCGAGGATATTGTACACCTTCACCGACACTTCGGACATATTCGGCAGCAAGAAGGCGATGTTCGTGCTGGGGTTGAAGGGGTTGGGGTAATTGCCTTCCAATGCGAAGGATGACGGTATTGTCGGTGATTCGCTTTCGGGAACGCTGACCGGCAGACCGAACCACTGCAAGGTTTTGCTAATCACAAACCAGCGTTCGGTTGTGTTGCCTAATCCTTCATGATTCGCCGCTTCCAAGGCGAAGGATAAGTACACGGTTTTCCAAGTACCGCTATCATACCGGACACCGCAGTTGCCGCCGTTATCCTCATAGGTCCAAATAACGGTGGACCCTCCGACGGGATCGATTTTAGACGGGGAAACGTTCCCGTTACCGCCGCCACTACCACCGGCTAACAACAAGGAATCTCCATGGGTGATGGGATCACCACTAACACCATCTAATTCGATAGAGCCGGTTCCATTTACATGTTGTGCATGGAGGTAATCGGAATAGAAGGTGGTTCCCTGGATGTCTTCATCGATGTTCTGTCCAACCAACATCAGGTGATTTCCGTTACCGAGATAGCCAATTAGATTGGTACGGTCGGAAGTGGTTAAGGTGTTGCTGCTTTCGTCACCGCAAATCCATATTACATAATCATATTTGTTTAATTCGTCGGCGGGAACCGCATCCAATTCGGCGACGTCCCAGGGATCAAATTCCACATCCATGTACGCCAGATCGTGCGAATAGTAAGATCCGTAATTCGCACCGCCGTCGTCATCAACCATCAAGACTTCAGGACGACCGATGCGGAGTTGGAATTCTAAGGTGGCTTCGAAGCCGTTGTTATCAGCGGTTATGTATAGTTCGAAGTCGGCGTAAAAGGCACGCTGGGGGGTTGCGCTGACCTGGAAGGTAAAGGGATCGGTGGTGTTGGTGGCTTCGAAACCGGCGGCGATATTTCCGTAATCTGCGGTGCTGTCGGTGATGGTAAGACGGGTTTCACCGGGGCAGCGAAGGGTAGCTTCCACATTGGTGGCATCCTGCCAATCGCCGTCATTAAATAAGCTGATAGTGAGGTTAACGGTTTCGCCCCAGTCGGGACGACCGTCGCCGTTACCGGAGGCATCATCCACCACGGGGTCCTCGGAGATAGTCAACCGGGGGAAGAAGTTGGAGAACACAAGAATCAAGTCAACCCTACCGGCACCTAACAGTCCAACATACCCCGGATTTATGGGATCTAAATCATAGGCATAATCCATGAGGGTTTGATTGATCCAGGAATTGGTTTCATTGGGGAATACCGACCATAGCAATCCAGCACATCCGGCAGCTTGGGGGCAAGACATTGAGGTTCCCTGTAGTTCTCCGTAACTATTATTGGGAAGTGTGCTTAACATACCGCCACCACTACCTCCACCCGGTGCACTAATTTCGATATGGGTGCCATAGTTTGAATAGCTGGCTTTTTCATCATACCGGTTCAAAGCAGCTACTGTCATTACATTGGGATAGTTGGATGGATAACGAATTCCCTGAGTGCCTTGGTTCCCAGCAGAACCATACAGCGCCAAACCGCTATCCCAAGCGAATTCCAGGGCGGTTCTTTCTTGAGAATTCTGGGAAGGACTGCCATAGCTCATGGAGATGATATCACAGCCTTGGTTGATACAATAGTAAATGGCATTCGTACTGGCGCTGGAGATAATATATCCCTGCATGGGGGGACCCAGGGCGACATACCCGGCACGAGTCGCCATGATCCGGGCGTGCCAGTTGACACCGGCAATGCCGATATTATTGTTGGTAGTTGCAATGGTCAAGCCGGTGGTGTGTGTGCCGTGAGGGTAGCCGGCGAATTCGCTGGGGTCGTTGTCGGGGATACCGGGGTCTTCGCCTTCTGGAACAGGCTGGGACACCCCAGCGACGAAATCCCATCCGTAGAAATCGTCGTCTAAACCGTTCTGGTCGTCGTCTAAACCGTTCAGATCGTCAATGTCGCCGACTACACCCGGGAATGCCCATCCGACCCATTCGTCGCCGTCAAGGTCTTCACCTGGATTGACCCAGATGTTGTTGATTAGGTCAACATGGTCCCAGTCCACACCTTGATCGATGCAGGCAATGATAATTTCGCGATCGCCACGGGCGACATCCCAGGCTTGCTCGGCGCCGATTTTTTCCAGCGCCCACTGGCTAGCCAACATGGGGTCGTTGGGCGTAAAATCCACTGGTCTGATCAGGTCCGGTTCCGCGGACAGGACACCGGGAAGTGCGTTGTAAGCGGTGCATACTTCCAAGACATCTGCCGACGGATTGAACCGGAATACGAACACGCGGCTTAAATCGGGAGGATTCAGCTCCGGTCCAAGGATTAGACCCTGTAGAATGTTCCAGGCGGTATGAACGTTGTAATCGCGGTTCAGGGCGTTGACGGCAGACAGCAAGGGATTATCGCCTTGAAATTGGATGACTCCGTCCATTTCGGCAAACGTCATTTCGCCGTAGGTTTCGTCGAATTCAATGATCATACGTCCCGGAAGCCATTGGCAGTTGTCATATTCACTGGCACCGAATCCGGCAAAGGCGCTGCTGCATATCAGTAAGATTGCGAGCAGGCTGATTGCTCCAACGTAATTAATAGTCCTCATCTTTTCATCCTCCAAACTCACAAATTGTGTTCCCGCATTTGAAGCAGGGAGTTTTCTAATTTTTTTGGTGGAGAGATTTTTGTTCAAAATAGGTCATGAGATCAGTATGCTCTGTGGGCGTCACGGGAGAGTGATCCGACAGAATATACTATCCAGTTTATTAATTTAATCAAACTATTTTACAAAGTCAACCCTAAACATCTATTTTGTTGTATTTCTTGCTCGATTAACGACAGGGTTCCCATAGAAAAAGTCAACTCCACCGGTTAGCGGGGTTGTCTAAACTAAAATCTTTTGTTGTGACAAGTCATCAAGATACAACACGATAGGGAATGCCTCAAGAGCTGGTATCGTAGGGTTCTTCGTTATCATATATCGTATTTTCATCGATCATATCAATGCAGGAATGGATGACACCAGGAAGTGCTGGAGGTTTAATCGGGGTGGAGAATAAGCCGCAATGAAACCCAGCTTGCAAGCAAACAGGGGTACACAGGTGGGAATAAAAGAAATACGAAATAAATCCAAAATTCTAAATAAGAAATGAGAAACCGGCGCATACATAGAAAGCGCCCTTGGGCGAACTCCAAAAAAGCTGAAGCAAGGTTCAGCACTTCAACGTTTTCTACTCCTGCAGAACCTCAGAAAAACCCCACGCTGTGCTCTAACCATGTAGGAGGCGGCACAGCGCGGGGGTGTAAGGTTAGTTAATTATTTACTTTTGTTTAGCGACGATCAGCTACGTTGCGAGGCGCACGAATGACGCCGGGTTCAATGGCGCTGTTACCGGACACCGTCATTTCAAACGGCTGCCACAGATATTGACCGGGTAAGGTACTGTCGCGGGAGCCGCTGGCATCGCCGAAGGTTACATAGTAGAATTTTTTCACCTCGGGTAAGTTGATATCGATCCAGCTCTGCGACGGGTGCGCGACCGAATCAACCAAGGTATAAGTTCCGTAAGGAGCATTGGATTCGTAGATGAAATACCAGGTTTCACCCACGGTTCCGGCAAAGGTCCAACTTAATAGAATATCCAGGTTACGGGATCCACCGGTTCTGGTAATCACAATGGGGCTCATTACAGCAGCATCTAAGGTAACGCGGACACCTGCTTCTTCAGTATCGTAATACCAGGTTGTGTCGGTGGGGGTTATAATCCGCTGCCGTGCCATATAGCTGATGGGTTCATTGGTGTCTGTGCTAAAGTATGGGGCATTTGGTGCACCAGTTACCCATTCGGTACCGGCGTAGAAGAAACCATCCATGACCAACACATCTGGTAAGCTATAGGTGTTCCAGCCCGTATCTACCGATGCGTCTTCCACATCATACAGCAGGGTGGTTTGATCGTCATCGATGATCTGTACCCGGGCATTATCATATCCAGTGGGAACGGTACTAAAATTCAGCCTCATGTCGGTGATTTTGCACGGAAGGAACGGTGGATCGAAGCGGGCACCCCAGAAGTTGCCTGGATCGAAGAATGCCCAGCCGTTTTCGAAATCGCCGTCATCGTAAGTTAGTTCGCTGGGATAGGAACAGGTTTGATGTTCCGCCATTAGCACGTTATCACCTGGGGTAACATCACCTAGAACTACCGCCTCGGCGGTAAGGATGTATTCGCCAATGCCGGGGAAGTTATAACTTCCATAAGTCAGCGCAGCGGAATCACCTACTGCCAGGTTGGTTACCGTCTGGGTTTCAGAGAAAACCACACTGCGAGCGAAAGTGGTGTCTTCGATGATCAACGAGACGTCAAAGGTGTCAGCTTCGGTACCATTGTTAGTTACTTGAATTTGTCCTTCGAAGGGATCACTTCCAGGACCGAAGAATCCAGGGAAAGTCATCCAGTCGACCCTGATGTCACGGATGGTACCACCAAAAGCAATCACTCTTGCACTCAGGGGATGATCACCAGCTGAGCTTGTTGCAGACCAGGTAGCTCCACCGTCAGCGGTTTCCCATATAACCTGCGGCATCGTCAGGTTTCCACCTGCCGATGGATCTCCATCCAAAGGCATGTTAGGTGTGGTTGCATCCGCATAGATAAACGCCACATAAAATGGCCCGGAAGCAACTGGAACCGAAGGAGAAACCGGGATAGTGTTCATACCCGCCGTCAACGTAATCAGCGTGTCGAACATCACGCCTGACGGAGCATCCAACCCATCATCGCCGTAAATCCTCACTCTTGCGGTCCCGGCAGCATCGCCCTCTACTTCAAGGTGGGTAATCTCGAGAGGAAAAGAGCACGCATCATATCTCATCGCCCGTCCCTCACTTGGATCCAGCACCAGATTCACTTGGTAATTAGGGATGATATAATCTAACAATGTCGAAACAGTGGGATCGTACACCTGCTGCTCGAATAACCGAACGTTGTTTGCCGGTTCCACATCGCCCGTCGCTGTAACCGTACATGTCACGATGTACTCATCCGACACACTGCCGGTCCATGCACTTGGAGCCACTTGAGTGGTATCCGTACCGGGATCCAAAGGTCCGCTATATGTAGCCTGAATGCTGTCAACCGTCGTTCCCGCTTCATTTCGAACTACCCACTTAATATCATAGGTCGCAACTGTATCAGTCTGTACATTTTCGATCAACGCTCGGAATGTCACCGATTCACCCTCACACAGGAAGTATTTCAGCGAGTCGTTATCCACATTCGACACCGCAAGGTCCGTCACGGTGCCTGCCGCGTACGTGCCACCAGCGCGAGTCCGCCAGTCATAACCCCAGAGATAAATGTAACTCACAGCAGGCCAAGCACTTGCATAATAACTGCGCAGTAAACCATCTGCACTCTGATCCAAGCTGGCGGCAAATCCCGCTGGGGGAACCGCTTCCCACAGGAGAGCGTCAACCGGACCCCAAACGATGTGGAAATCCTGATTGGCGGCAAATGTATGGAAGGTATCGAAATCTACCTGCATAAGTCCTGTCGCAGGGACAAAGCCAGTCTCAACTTCAATGATATTACTGGGATCGGGCGTCCCGCCAAGATCCCCAGTCACCCACACATCAAAGTTGTTAACTGCGGTAATTACAGACATTTGCAAATATGCGGCCTGCAATTCATACTGCAGGAGTGGCGTGAAACGAACCGAGGGATAATAATACCCATTTACCAGGACGTAGCTATTTGGCGAGGTATCATCATACCTGATAGTATCATCCGTCGGATTGTCCATTCCCCATTCCATTAGTGGGATCGGTGAAGGTGCAAGCATAACCTGGGGCGTTTCTATGCCCGAACCATACGCCACCAGCAAGCTCACCACACCAAACATCAATACAAACAGAAATGTTCTCTTGCCCATGTGTAACCTCCAATGGTTAGCGGCTGTCAACAGGGTCCAGCTTATCACACGCCCTTCATTGAATGATAGGCGATCGGGATCTGTGACTGCCTTTTTAAAAAAATGTAATTTATGTTTATGTATACCTATGTCGTTGGTATTCAAGGGATATGTTTCAAGACAACGGCGGAAAGCAACGGGAAAGACCAGACATAGCAAACACTTGCAACGATCAGACCGCCGCATATAATACATACTCCTCCCCTGCAAAAGAAACAAAAGGAGTTATAGATAGTTAACGGATTAAATATAAGAAATAAATTTAAGCTTGTCAAGAGAAAACTCTTGATTGTGAAAATATTTGCGTAGTAAAATTTGGATGTTTTTTAACATTATTGACCCACTGACAACCTTTATTTAAGGTAATGTTGGTAGTTATGCAATGATATTATTCTGTGATTGGAACGGCGGTTATTTTGTAGAATTGGGTGGGTTCGGGGGAGGATATTATTCCGGGATCGGTGTATGTGGTGTCAGCTGTGGAATCGATCAAAGATATAATTGAGGGTAGGAAGTTGGGGTTGGTGCTGCGGTAGATGCGGTACGTGGAAATGGTTATGGGATTTCCCAGCAGGTCTTCGGTAGTTGGTGACCAGAACAAGGTGATGTCTATGGAGTCGATAGCGGCGACCAGGTCATCTATGGGATTGGGGGTTCCGGTTTGGTGATAATAATAGGCACCCATGTCAGCAAGGGTGCTATCGGGATCGAAGGGACTCCCGGGATCTCCGGCATCGATGCAGGGGGAATGAGACCAGAGGTGGAAATCGTTGCTGTCCGGATTAACGAAGATGGGGTCGGCGTCAATCATGCCTTCCCCCCAATCCAGGGTGCTTCCCGGTTGGACATAGACGGAATCCTGACCGTGGTGCAGGTCGCTGTAGGTGATGATTAAATTGGAGGTGTCATTTAGGCTGATTTCTTGTCCATAGGCTGCGATATCGCCCCAGAGGATGCTGTTGACGACGGTGGGGGCGCTGGCGGTACAGTAGATACCACCGCCGAGGTATGATGCTTGGTTTTCTGCGATTGTCAAATTTGTGATAGTTGGGATAGAGTTACCGAGGATGCAGATGCCGCCGCCTTTGGGGGCACCGTTACCAGTAATGCTACTGTACAAGATGATGGGATTTGACACGGCGTTTACATAAATGCCACCGCCGGATGTGTCGGCGGAATTTCCGGTGATATCGCAGTAGCTGATCTGGGGATGGCAGTCGTCGTTAATGCTGATACCGCCGCCGCTCTCGGCGGAATAGTTATCCTGGACGACGCAGTATTCGATGGTAGGGCTGGAAGAATGGTTGACGCAGATACCGCCGCCACCGCGACCACTGCCGGCGCCACCGATGTTGCAGGAATTGTCGATCACGGTGCAGTAGGAAATAGTGGGGCTGGACCGGGTGCAGTAGATGCCCCCGCCGTTGTTGACGCTTTGGTTGCCTGCAACATAGCAGTGGGAAATGGTGGGGTTGGCGTAGGATATGTAGATACCACCTCCCCAGTTGGCTGTATTGTTGATGATGGTACAGTGGGAAATGGTGACATCCACCCAGTAGCAATTGATTGCGCTGCCTGCAGCGCCGGTAATGACGCTATAAGACAGTTGGCTATTGTGAGATGATCCGGATCGGAAGATGATGCTTCCCCAGGGTTCGCCGGACAGCATGGGAATAAAATAGATGCTGTCAGACGGGGTGCCGACAGCTTCCAAGTATCCGTATATATTGAAATTAAATCCGGCGCCGAATTGGAATACTGTGCCGGGTTCGATGGTCAGGGAATCGCCTGCTTCCACAGATATGTCACCTATAACCTGATATGTTCCCGCTTCCAAGATACCGTTTAAGGGTCCGGATATTTGGGCAATCAGGGGATTACAACACAATAATAGCAGCACGCCGGACAATATCGTCTTTGTTGGAGCAGGACCAAAACAGGAAAATAACCGGTGCATGACAATTCCTAATCATCGGCAAATCATTCAATTAGCATTACACAACGAGTCTGATAGAAATATACGAATTTCTGGAAAATTATTCAAGGCAAAACTTTGATGTGGGGAAATTATTTTAATGTCCGACAGCGGCGCCGTGGGAACGGGAATCGGTGCCGCCGTAAATGATTCCGGTGGCGGGGTCACGGTGGATGGATTGGGCGGAGGACCAGGTGCCCTCGGCTTTGATGTGATGTCCCATGGAGGTTAGGTTGTCCTGGACGTCAACAGGGATACCGGCTTCGAGGTACAAGGTATCCGGTTGCCATTGGTGGTGCACGCGGGGGGCATCGACGGCGGCTTGGATGTCCATGTCGAACTCCACCACGTTCAAGAACACTTGCAATACGGTGCTGATGATGCGCGGTCCGCCGGGGCTGCCCAGGATCATGAAGGGTTGATCGTCGTTGAGTACCAGGGTGGGGGTCATGCTGGATAAGGGGCGTTTACCTGATTCGATGAAGTTGCGGCGGTTTCCCACCAAGCCCCAGAAATTGGGCTCGCCGGGATGGGTAACGAAATCGTCCATCTCGTTGTTCAGCAGGATGCCGGTTCCGGGGATAATCCAGGCAGATCCGAAGGTGGTGTTGATAGTGGTGGTAAGGGCGACCATGGTGCCGTGGTCGTCGATGGCGGATATATGGGTGGTGTGGTGCGCATCGTGAGAGGCACAGGGATCGCCGGGGGAATTCAGATGGGAGGCGGTATTGGGCAGGATCGAAGCGGCGAGTTGGTCGGCGTACTCCAATGATAGCAATCCTCGAACCGGAATATAGGAATAGGCGGGATCGCCTAAGTATTCAGCACGATCGGCAAAGGCACGGCTCATGGCTTCGGCTAAGTAATGGAGATACCGGGAGGAATTGTGCCCTAAGGATGACAGACCGGTGTTGCGCAGGATGTTCAACATTTGTATCAGGTGGATTCCGCCGGATGAGGGCGGTGGCATGGAGTAGATGTGGTACCCTTTGTATTGACCGTGTACCGGGCTGCGAACCACCGGGGAGTAGTTTCGGAGATCATCGAAGCGGAGCCACCCGCGGGCATTTTCGATTTCCTGGGCGATTTTGAGCCCCAAGTCACCACGGTAGAACACGTCGATGCCGTGATCGGCGATCAATTGGAGTGTGGCTGCCAAGTCATGTTGTACTAGTCGGTCGCCTTGCTGCCAGGGGCTTCCGTCAGGCTTTAGGAAGATCGATGCAGTTTGGTGGTATCGAGATAACCGGTCTTTATATCGTTCTAATTTTTCGGCATAAACAAGGTCGAGCAGGAAGCCGGTGTCGGCGATAGCGATGGCGGGTTTCAGGGCGTCGGCGAGGGTTACGGTTCCGAATTGTTGCAGGGCTAAATTCAGCGCCGCCAGGGTACCGGGGACTCCACCGGCGTTGGGTCCAGTGACGGATGGTTTCTGTTCAATACCGGAGTAGTTAACGAAAGACATGCTGTCGCATAGGGCTGGTGCGGTTTCCCTGCCGTCGATGGTGATAACCCTGCCATCAGGGGTACGCAGTACCATGAATAACCCACCGCCGATGCCGGAATAGTATCCTTCGACTACATTTAGTACGAAGGCAGTAACCACGGCGGCATCTACTGCATTACTACCGTCCTTAAGGATCTGGCAGCCTGCTTCTGAGGCTAATCGATGGGCGCTGACTACCATGCCGTTGCGAGCCATGACCGGATCGTGGGTGGCGGCATGGGATGTACAGACTACATATATTGAAAGTAGGATTACGTATAATAAGAATCGTCTCATACTATAGCTCACTGTTGTCGGGTTTTTCCCGCCATCGGGCGGATTCAGAACCAGACCTACTTCAGGGTGAATACGAAGGTGATGACAGCGGATTGATTGCCCTGGGGCTGGCTGAGGTCCAAGGGGCTGAAGCGCCAGATACGCAACGTTTCGATTGCCAGATTTTCCAGAGTGGTTTCGCCCTTGGTGATGGGGGTAATCATGCCCACAGAGCCGTCGGGGAGAACCTGGAATTCCAGACGGATACGTACTTCACGGGATACATCGGGCGGGTATTCCGGTAACGGTCCGGACAGGATTTCCCGGGATGGTCCTTCCCACAGAATTTCGAAGGGCTGCCGGGATGTGCCGGTCAACGGAGTAGTGCTTACGCCAGGACCGGCGGGTCGTTGTCCGGGGGTTAACAGCTTGTCCACCGAGGGGATTTCCCGTTCGCCCACTGGCACATCGGGAAGGGCACGACCGGTTTCTTCCGCAGTGGGCATTGATACTTTCCGAGTCGCTTCGGCGGCATCGGGTTTTGGGGGTTCCTGCAAGCGGGTGCTTTCCGATATTGGGATTTCCATTTCATCTTCACGGAAATTCCTGCGCTGGGGAAGTTTCACCCGGGCACCTCTGTCGGCGGTGCGGGGAACGACTTGTTCCTTTGGATCCTCCCGAGTCTCGGGCTTAGTTTTCGCTGCCGGTGTGATCGGTGGTGTTTTTTTCTGCAGTTTAGGAGGTGCGGGCATGGTTTGGAAATAGAGTTCAGCGAATTCCTCCATAAAGGGCTTCACCGGCAGCACCAGCAGCAGGAAAATCACCGCCAGCAGCAGGTGCAATGCCACCGAGACCGCCCATCCTATTTGCATGTACTTGGGCTGATTCATTGCTCCGGTCGCTCCGTGGCAATCAGGAATTTCTCCCCGCCGGCGGATTTGATGACATCGATTACCTGTACTGCTCGGTTCAGGGAGATGTCGCGGTCAGCTTGGATTACGATCACCTGCCCGGCGCCGTAGATCAACTTCGGCTTCAGTTTAGCGGGCAGGGCTTCCAAGCTGGTGCGTTCGTCGTTCAGGTACAGCGCACCGTCTTGAGTGATGGTAATGTTGATGCTCTTTTCGGAATTTACCTCGGCGGTTTCGGACTTTGGAAGCCGTACTTTGATGCCGGGTTGGATGATAAACGACGACGACAGCATGAAGAAAATCAGCAACAACATCACGATGTCGGTCAGGGAATAGACGCTGAAGGTCTGGAGCGGTTTTAGGCGTGGTTGAAAGTCCATGTTATTTCGCCTCGCCTAATAATTCGATGATTTCCACCGATCCCTCTTCCATTTCATAGGTGCGGTCCTGTATTTTACCCTGCAGAGTGTTGTAGATGATGTAGGCGACTATGCCCACCGTCAGTCCCGCGGCAGTGGTGACCAGGGCTTCCCAGATTCCCCCTGCTAAGACGTTGGAGGTAACGCTGCCGCCCAGGTTTTGGATTTGCATGAAGGCTCGGATCATGCCGGTCACGGTGCCCAGGAAGCCCAGCAGCGGAGTGACGCCAGCCAGGGTCGCCAATACGCCTAAGCGTTTTTCCAGAGTGTGTACCTCCAGCCGTCCGGCGTCCTCAATGGCGGTACGGACCGATTCGGGATTGGTGGCGTGTTTTTCCAAGCCTTTCCCCAGCACGGACGCCAGCGGTCCGCCGGTTTTTAGGCAGAATTCGCGGGCTCTGGCGATTTCACCCTGGTGTACGATGCCGCGCAGGTGCATCATGAATTGTCCGGTGTCGATGCGGGCTTTTCGCAGCACCAGCGCTCGTTCGATTGCGACGGCAATCACCACCGCCGAACATAAGGCAATGGGGATCATCAGCCAGCCGCCCTTGACAAGAACCTCGAATAGGCTCATGGTTTTTTCCTACGTTTTATGTTATCAAATAGTTAACGGACATATCCGTCACATGAGGGCATGTGACGGCACACAATGAGATTGCCACATCCGGCAGTTGCCGGATTCGCAATGACGGATCCAAATCCGGATCACCGGTTGGTGATACCTAATAAGGTGATGTCATGAAGCCCAGGCGAATTCCAATGCGAAAGGGTTCGCCTTCGTATCCAGGAAAGGTTTCATAATGGGTGTCGGTGATGTTTTCACCCCACAGTGCCAGCCAAAACGGCGTCGGGGTCTTCCAACGGACTTCGGCGCCGATAGCGCCATAGGATGGAAGGTCGCCGCTTTCATCCCAGTTGGGACGCTCGCCGTGGAGATGTCCAGATAGCGCAAAGGTCCATGCCGGATTCGGTTTTACGGTGATTTTTATTTGCGCCGTTCCATTCTCAAGGAATGGAACACCATCAGAATGCGGAATAGGCGGACAATAACAACCCACCCAATACTCGGTCGGATCTATTTTACCCCAGATCCTTTCGCCATAAATATCTATTTCAATAGGATCTATGGGCTGCCACCAACATCCAAGTCCAGCTTTTGTGATTTCCACCGTATCTTGGTCGACGGAATATATGCCAACATAATGGAAATCGATGAAGGTAGGATAGCCCTCAATTTTTTCCCACCCTCCCCAGCCACGAACACGCACCCGATTACCAAACGAGCGATTTATCTCAGCTTGCACCCAAACTGGTTTTTCTTGAACCCAGGGAGATAATTTGTAAACCACCCATGCAGTTGGAGACGCTTTAAGATATGGATTCGTTCGCTGATTTTCCACTACATCCTCTACAGATACACTTGATCCTCCTTGAACCCTCAAACCGAATAGAGGGGAAAGGTTAAACGACACGAATCCTTCGGGTAGCATATGGAAATTATTCTCATTATCTCTGTCTTTCCAATAAGCACCTGTAATGATTGCTCCTGCAGCAATTCTTGATTGTAGCGGGAACGTTATCCCCACTTTGGAACGGGCTAAAGTTACATCATGGAAATATTCGTCTCTCTTAAGCTCGTTCCATCCCACATCAATCCCAGTTAGGTATCTAAATGATTTCCCTTGTCCATGTAGTTCAACCAAGCCATTCGCACGATTCAACGTTGTTTTATAATCTGTTCGATCATCCTCAGCAATCCAGTTCGCGCCGTTGGTGCGAATGTTCATCAAGATTTTTGGTGATATTTTCCATTCCGCCAGAATGTCACCTTCACTATATGTTATCCAACGTTTATCGGCGGGAGAAACTGAACCAAAATTTCTCCATCTCCGCCGTTCGAATAAACCTTGGACTCCCAACTCGAAATATCGACTGGGCTTCCAACTTCCGCTAAATCGTGACGTTCTCTGATTGCGATCTATATAATCAATTTCACCACTTTGCGAAAGCCA
>CBDVBD010000031.1:0-24936 GCA_965372135.1 uncultured bacterium
ATAGCCAATATGATACCTAACAGATACAGGCTGAAAACCACATTCCCGGCAGATGCACCGAAAAAGACTCCTGCAACCAACACGTACACCGGCAATCGGGCACTGCAGGACATCAAGGGAACAAGTAGGGTGGTCAGAATTCGATCCCGTCGAGATTCCAAGGTTCGCGTAGCCATGATGGCAGGCACATTACAACCGAAACCCATCAGTAACGGGATAAAGGACTTACCGTGTAATCCCAAGGTATGCATCACTTTGTCCATGATGAAGGCTGCTCGCGCCATATAGCCGGAGTCTTCCAGGACAGAAATTCCCAAGAATAGGATCATGATGTTCGGCAGGAACACCAACACCCCTCCGACACCACTGATGATGCCATCCACAATCAATTCACGCAGAATGGAGTCGGGTAGGACGACCATCATCATATCACCCAGCCAACCCACTCCGGCTGCAATCCAAACTTGGGGATAGGCACCCAATGTAAATGTCAGTTGAAATAACCCCCACATGAAGAGGAAAAATATCGGAAAACCCAACAGGCGATTGGTTAATACCATGTCGATGCGATCGCTGACAGTTTGCCGCTGCTCTTTGGTCATCCGAACCGTTTCACGTAAGGCACCGGCGATAAAACCGTACCTGCGGTCGGTAAAGATGGTTTCGCCATCGTCGTCGAATATCTCTTCCAGGTGTTGACGGCTGGTTTCAGCCTGGTCAAGAATTGCTTTTCTGCCCTGCAAATCCAAGCGCTTCTTTATCACCGAATCGTTTTCCAGCAGCTTAACCGCCAGCCATCTTGGCGAGAAATGATTGGCCAATTCATCGGACGATTTCATTACATTTTGAATCGCCTCTATTTCATCTTCCACTTCGGTACCGTAGGGCAATTGCAAATACCGTGATCTGCTTTCGGCTTTTTCAAGAACAAGGTTCACGGTTTCCATCAACTTGTCGATACCCCTGCCCCGATGCCCAACCGTTGGGACCATGGGGATTCCAAGCATTTTGGATAAGTGAGGGTAATCAACCTCAAGCCCTTTGTGCTGAGCTTCATCAAACATATTTAGAGCAACTACAATGGGCGCACCAAGTTCGATTAGCTGGGTGGTCAGATACAGATTTCTTTCCAGGTTTCCGGCATCCACCACATGGATTACCAGATCAGGCTTTCCTTCGATAATGTAATCCCGCGCGATTACTTCTTCCAAGGTATAGGCTGATAAACTATAAGTGCCGGGCAGGTCTATTATATGGAACTCGTTTCCGTTGAAATTCGCCACACCTTCCTTCTTCTCAACAGTAACGCCGCCCCAGTTTCCGACTTTTTGACGGGAACCGGTCAAGTGGTTGAATAGTGTGGTCTTCCCACTATTGGGATTGCCGGCTAAAGCTATGGTGTATTTAGACTTCATGGTTTGGTTGTTTTCAACACCTGAACAACTAAATTGTTCGCTTCTTCTACTCGTAGGCTTAGATGATATCCCTTTATCACTAATTCCATGGGGTCGCGAAGGGGGGCATATTTATGAATGGTGATTTCGGCACCTTTTATCAATCCCATTTCCAACAGGCGCTTCTTAAACGCCCCTTTCCCTTCGATCTTCTTTATTCTTACACTGTCACCTTCTTTACAGGAGGAAAGTCTGACGGTTTCTAACAACGCTCGTTACTCCCAGTTAAACATAATATAATCAATATGGCACATCAGGAAACAGGAGATTTTGAAGTATCCGGCTGGTGATTTGAAATGGTTACCATAATCTTGCGCACCATTCTATGCCCCAAAGCGACTCTGGATCCTTTTATTGCTAACACTACCTGTCCCATTCCACGATTACGGATTACCTCTCCAACGCTACCGGGGTACATCCCCAAAGATTCTAAATGTTTGTTGAGGTGTCTGCCTCCAGTAATTTCCACCACAGTGAAACTCTCACCTTCAGGAACTCGATGGAGTGATATCGCATCTTCCTTTGCACCGAAACATTCCGGGCAAATCCCATACATCTCCATCTTGTGTTGGATCAGACGAAATCCGTGGTTACGAGCGATAATATTTTGGATTTGCTCCAATTGGTTATCCTCGAATTCTAATATCCTGCGACACCGTAAACAAATCAGGTGGTCGTGGTGTTCGCCGATGTGCTGGTGTTCATATCGCACAACATCGTCGGCGAATGAGCGTTCCTGTGCGATACCGTATTCACACAGTAGTTGCATTATACGACTGATAGTGGTTACACTGATTTCCACTCCTTTGCGCTTTAGTTCCTTCATGATGTCATCGACGGACAGATGCTGTTCGGTGGAAAAGAATACGTCCAACACCGCATCACGTTGTTCCGACATCCTCAAGCCATTTTGGCGGAATATGGATTGAAACTCCTGTTTGATCTTGGCGTTCAGTTCTTCAGCACTTCGACTCATGTGTCACCTTTCAAATCCGAAATATTTTCAGAATGTTCAGTTAGCGCAGAAAGTACATTTTAATTAGGTGATTTTATTGGACATCCTTCGCAGGGGATTCGTCCTTCACCATTTGCCTGGCATTGTTTGAATTGATCAAGCCATAAGGGACTTCCACGAGGGCACTCTTCTACGAATTCTATGAAATCCAATAATTTATCAGATGTTTCCGGGGTGATGACATGTTCGATCAAGCAGGCGTCCGCTTCAGCAGCGTCATAGTCAACCCCAAGGATTTCCACCAAGAAATACCTGACAAGTTGATGGCGACGGGTTAAGGCTTCCCCCAGTTCCTGCCCCTCAGCCGTGAGGTTGACATACCCGAATTTCTGATGGTTTACCAGGTTCAGTTTTTTCAAGTTCTTGATCGCGGTGGAAGCGCTGGATGCCGTCACTCCACGTTCTGTGGCAATATCTTTGACACGAGCTACTCGGTTTTCCTTCTGAAGTCTGAAGATGATTTCAATATACTCCTGAGTGGTCGTATCGTAGTCTGTTAATGGTTTCATCATGGGCGAGTTTGATTAGTCAAACATTTTTAGATTAATCAAATATACAAAAATATGCCTACAGAATCAAGAGAAATGTGCCTTATTTTTTTCCAATAAGCTGAATCCAGATTTCAAACATACGAAAAGGGCTTGGGTAGATTCCCAAGCCCTTTTAGTTTTAACACCACTTGGCGACTTATGTCTCACTTTGTTGTATGGAGGAATCTGTCGCTAATATAGATGAATCAGCCTTATCATTGTCCGTTTTACTGTCAAGTTCATCCTTCAATATCGGGTCGTCAGGGTGTTCGTGTTCGTACATATCTTTAGGCATCTTCCCCGTCAACCAAGCCGGGTTCATTGGATACACACTGGGGCTAAAAACAGTGGAGTAGAGATGCCAGATCAGAATGGACAAGGACGCTAACCAGGCTTCATAATAGTGTATTACCAACATGACATCCAGGAATCCTTTTGGGAACCATTGCACGGCGATATTATCGAACCACAGGAAAAATCCCGTGAATATCATTACCACCGTCCCCCACGCCAATGCCCAATATTCTGCCTTTTCAACGTAACTGAATCGTCCGAACATTGGTTTCTGCTTGCTCAGATCCAGATTGTATTTTATCGATTGACCAAACTGGGCAAAATCTTGTTTCTTGGGGAAAATATCCCTAAAAAACCCACGACCTCTGGGGCTCCAAAGGTAGAGGAAATGCCACACCGATGTAAAAACAAAGAGACCTGCAGCCACCCGATGAAGAATTCCCCGCAATGGGAATCCACCCTCCCAACCGAAAAATAATATCACCCACCAGGATTCAGAATAACGCAGTGAAAATCCGGTGATCACCAGCACTATGAACGTGATCATCAAGAAGTTGTGCTGCCACAATTCGTTGAAGTTCATTCGTCGTACTTGAGGGCGGGACAGTACGTTAAGCACTTGTTTACGAAGATCAATCAACCAATGAATCACCATCAAACCAATGATGACCACTATGGCGATGATATAGACGTTCTTGAAAACTTCCGCCACCGGATTCTGCTCGACGTCGGGTGACGCGTGGATATCAGACAGCGCCATCTCTTCTGAGATACCGGGATGGCATCTACCACAGGTCTCCTGAAGATTAGCAGGATTCGTCGATGATGAAGGGTCTGAACCTGGCAAAATGCGATGGGCTCCATGACAGGATGCGCAATTTGCAACTGTAAGATCGCCAGCTTTACTCTTTAAGCCATGATAGCTATCGACAAAGCTCTTTAGCCTTCCGATAGGAAGACCATATTTTTCGTTGAGGTAAGCAGACTCGTGGCACGGGGAGCACGTAGATTCGGCAACACGGGCGGGACTTACTGGCGAGCGAGGATCGGTGGGAGAAATAATCCCGTGTTCACCGTGGCAGTGGGTACAAACCGGTGAATCGGTTTCGCCACGCGCAGTAAACTTACCATGAATCCCTTCCCAATAATCGCTTTCGATGCTCCGATGGCATTTACCACAGGTATATGGGATATTAAAATGATTAATAGGAGATTCCGGGTCACCGGGTCCAAGGATGCGGTGGGCAGTGCCTTCGGCTGAATGACAATCGTTGCAGGTTGCAGCCACATAGATTCCACCTAATGAAGCCTTGCCATGAACACTGCTCATGTAAACTTCAACTGGCTTTTGGAAGTAGATTTCATGTTTGGTAGTTAAATCAAGATCCTCATGACACCTGCCGCAAGTTTCGGGAAGATTCATGGGGTGCACGCGGGAATACTTCTCGCTGGAAGGTAGGATATCGTGCCTACCGTGACAATCGGCACAAGTTGGGATGTCCTCGCCCACACCAACTCTCAGCCGACCATGCCACTTATAGATCTCCTCATCTTCCGCGTGACACTCCCCGCAATTCACCGCCGGAAGCTCATCATCATGGGGAAGTTCAGTAATGCTAGTGTGACAATCAGTGCAGGACATGCCTGAATGCGATGAATTTTCCAACGTTTTGTCAATAGTCTTTCCAATTTCCCCAACGGCGACATTGTGGCATTCGATGCATTCATCCACCGTGATTGCTAATGCAGTGTTTGCCACAATGAATATCACAGGAAAGATCGCAATAACAGCGCTTTGAAGCAATTTACCCAAATATTTCACTCTCATTTGAAACCTTTTTTGTTTGTCAAATGATGGAGTTTTGGAAATGATTATGAAATAGAAAATCATTATAATTCAGAATTTTCGATCAATCCAATATAATGATTTCCATCCACGTTGTCAAGAGAAATCAATATGGTTCACGACCTTTAGTCACAATCGTGCTCACTCGGGGAATATGGTGCAAAGAAGCCCCGGATTTCTCCGGGACTTATCTAAAAAATCACAAGTAGAGACGACTATATATATTTAGTGACGTTCAAGCAGGGAAAAGGGTAAATCCCCTTCGTGGCACGTTGCGCAGCTAGGTCTTTCATCATACTTCTTTTCCAAATGGCAGCTTTCACAATCGAAGGATGCATGAACTTCACCCAATTTTATACCAGTGACTTTCTTGTGATCGAATGTTTCGGGATGCCATTGCCTATGGCAGGAAGTACACGCACGGTCGAGTCGTGCAATTCTTCTTCCCCTTGGATGACAAGCATTACATGCAACTTCTTCATGATATCGACCTAATTCCCAACCTGTTTTGGCATGAGTGAACCGAGCTGCTTCTTTTATTTGGTGACACTTTTCACAAGCATCTTCTTCATGACAGGAAATACAGGGATCATGATGCTCTTCAAACGTTTTTTCACCAACCAGACGCATTTCTGGTGGAGTATGACAGGTTGCACAATCTTGACCTACATGGCAATCATCGCATGTTAATCCATAAATTTCCGCATGTTGATCATGAAAAAAGGTAACATATGGACCTTCATCCAAATCCGTTTTGTATATTTTCTTATCCGGTAAGTGGATATGCGGGCGATGTGCGTCCTTAATTTCTTGATCAGTATAGGTTATAGGTGTTCCAATTTCTTCCGGACGTTTCCTAGCATGGCAAACTTCACAGGCGGTATCGTGGCTCCATTCCTGGTGGCAAGCTATACATTGCCGATGGTACGCACCTTTCAGACCAGGCTGACGCAGATTGCCGGGATTGACTCCCTCTGTGCTATGGCATTCAATACATGGGGGAATCTCACCGGGTGGAGTATAATGATGGCACTCCATACATCCGGTGCCCATCTCCGACATATGGGCGTGTGCATTATGAGCAAAAACAACCGGATAGTACTGATTTTCAATTTCATTTATGACAAACATTTCAGGGCTTTCGGCGGTTGTATGCACTGTGGTCATTTCCCATCCGTGACGCGGGCAATGCTGGAGGCAAGGATTTTCAATGGTTGGTTTATCGCATACATGACAATCACTACAAGGTGTCTGGAATTCATCATCTAAATATTCTTCAGAAATTTGAGGATACCCAGTTTGAAAGATGACGAATGCACAAGCCACAAATGCTATGACGATCGACACAAAAATTTTAGGCATTTCTTACTCCGGAAATGTAATGCAATCAGATTTTAACTGTCCTTTTTTTGTTTACCCCGGCTCAGGAATTCCCAGAATACCGTGAAAAGGATGATGAAGACGACGGCAAGGATATATTCGACGCCTTTTATAAATTGAATAAAATCGTAGAGAGTGTGCATAAGAAAATCTCCCTTAGGTTGCCTTTAGTGAGGTTCGAAATCCGGATGATCGTACAGCACTGGCATCCGATTAACAATCCAACGGAAGGTCAGCAATCCGACTGTGATGATGGTGATGGTGACGGTAAATTCCATCCAATGGGGAAAATACCTCTCCTCCAGTTGCCAATTGAAGGTGATGATGGATACATTTAAGCGGTTGAAAACAACCCCCAGAATTGTCCAAATAGCAGTGAATCGCACTAACTTTGCACTTTTGTTGCGGACGGCTATGGCAAACACAAATGCAGGAAGCAGGACAAAGCCAATCATTTCCACCAAAAACAATAGTCCGTAATTAGTGCCAAGATGATGCCAGGTGTTTCCGTGAGCCACCCCTATCCATTTCATGCAGAAATAGGTCATTAATAATGCCGAAGCCGCTTTGCCGAGACCGAGGGTCAGTCGGTCAAACTTGGCGATGAAATTGGGATCAAGCTGGTGGTGAAAAACCCTATGGGACATCATACTTTCAAAGATCACCATGGTTATACCGGCGATGATAGCTGATACAAAAAAGAACACAGTAATGAAGGGCGAATACCATAGTGGATGCACTTTTGCCGGCGCTAACAGGAATAATCCTCCCAAGGCTGATTGATGTAGTGTGGACAGGATTGCGCCGAAGATAGTGGCTCCAATGGTCACTGATACCACAAACTTTCGCCATTTCTTCCAATTCAGCCATTCAAAGATAGCTGGACAGAATTCCACGAATTGGCAGGATAAATACAATGCCACGTGCCACCCAACCAGGAACATCACTGATGTAACACCGTAAGAGACAAACATTGGATAAGGCAACCGCCAGGGACGTCCCAGGTCAAAGCACAACCCCACCACCACGAAGAAATATCCGAGAAAACCAGTTAGAATTGCTGGTTTAACGATGGGACGGTATTCTTTCATTCCGAAAATATAGACCGCGGTGCCTAAGGTAAAACCACCCGCCGCCAGAGCAACACCACACAGGACATCGAACCCAATCCACAAGCCCCACGGGTAGGTATCGGTAAGATTGGTGGTGGCATCAAGACCCTGGGTAAAGCGGATGAAAGCCACTGGGATACCCACGCAAAGGATGATGGCAGCGACAATATTGAAAGGGGTGATGAGCGACTTAAGATATTCAGGAAACGTCATCCCCAGGAACATTTTCTCCCGGAACCATGTTTTGAAATCCACCGGTTGTAGTGCATTAGCGTTCATGAATTCACCTCGTTTACCTCCTGATTAGTTCCTTCAGTTTTATCTCCGGTTTGGTTCCGATATTTAGAAAACCTGTAAAATCCGGTCAGCATCACAGGCCAAATAACAAGCACCATCGGAACGGCGGATAGGAATCCCATAGTTAATCTCGGGTAAGGCGTGGTACCAAGATCTGTGCGGAAACCTAATTCCTCATAAGGTCTGTCAGAAACATACAGCCAGCTGGTGCCCCCCACTTCATATTCACCGTAGATATGATCGAGGTATATATCGGGGTGTGCTCGGATTTTTTCTCTGGCGAGTTTGATTAAATCATCACGCCTGCCAAACGTCAAAGCCTCTTCTGGGCAAATGTCCACGCACCCTGGTTTTTTCCCTTCGATGATCCTGGAGTAGCACATGGTGCATTTCATCACTCGGGGGGTAAACGGTTCATCGTACTCATAAGCGGGGATATTGAATGGACAGGCTGTCATACAATAACGACACCCAATGCATACATCGGGATTATACATGACAGATCCCTCGGGAGTTTTTGAAAATGCACGTACCAGACATGCAGATGCACATGCCGGTTCATTGCAATGCATACACTGGATTTTGACATAAATGGATCGTCTGGTGGGATCATGGTTGGTAAACTCATTCACGACTGTGAAGTCATCCGCGTGGGTTCTACGCCGGATATCAAATACGGAATTGTCATCCAATGCGTATTCCGGTGGTGGGAGTTCGTTAACCTTTTTACATGATTCCTCGCACTTTCGGCAATTTCTACCAATACAAAGAGTTAAGTCAGTCAAGACTCCATAACGATCGGGCCAACCAGTAAAATTTTCGTAGGCATTAGCTGGAAGAGAAGAACCTAATAGTCCAGCTGCCCCAGCTAAACCTGCACGTTTCAGGAACTTTCGCCTGTGATGGTTCATGAGTGTAATGCCTCGTTAAATATTTCACAAAAAACGGTAAAAAACTCGATTAGCGTTAATATATGAAAATCTATTTTAAAATGCAAGTGAAATTTTTCTTTTGCGGTGTGTTTACTCTTATTTCGGAAATAATAGGATATTACCTACAGTTTTTATGTCCATCCTTTCCTCTGCAATTCCTGCCCACCAGGTTATCCGCCAGCTGGCGGACTTGAAACCTGGCGGAAAAAATATTCGCATCCTTCTATTCTTGCTTAGCAGGACATAAATCGAACCATCGTGTAAAACACAAAGCCACTCCATTATGGAGTGGCTTTGTTCGATATTTCAATCTTTAGGTAATCTATCAAACGATTACCCATGGCTGCAAATCTTTAGAACATAATCTGAAACTGTACGATGGCTTCGTCGTTGTCAAGATCAACTTCATCACCATCGTTGTCCCAGACCTGCCATTCTTCGGTCTTCTTGATTAAGTTGAGACTGATCATGGCGTTATACTTGTGCATCATAAAGTTTGCACCAAGGGTGATCCACGATTCGCCATCTTCATCTGTACCATTGAGGGCTTCGTTTTCCGTGTTGGGATCAAATTGGTCATAACGAGCCAACACTTCGAGCCAGTCAGTGGCGCAATAAACGGCATTAGCATAGAAACCCATTGAAGTAAGGTCAGCCACTTCACCATTGACATCCACGGTTTCTTCCTCGATGGTCTTGGTTAGAAACTCACCGGCGAATCTGAACTGATCATTCTTCAGGTTAAGGAAACCACCAAAAGTGGAATTGTTCTTGTCATGGCTGGGATCCACATAGTGACGACCCATCCAATACTCACCACCGACCAACAACTTGAAACCACTCAGTTCCGGATGTACGTCTAAGCGGAACATGAAGTCTTTGGCGTTGTTGTTGTCGTTAGTGTTGTTGGCAATATCGGCGCCATTGAAGCAACCTACAAAGACGCTAAACGCATCCATCTTGGTAGCCGTCTGTAAACCGGTTTGGCGCCACATCGCATACCTTGAATTCACCAACGGATAGTTAACGAATTCCAGTTTTCCAGTCGAGCGATACATGTACAGGGTCCAGTATGGCAGGAAACGCCCGAACGTAACCGAAGTTTTTGGAATGTAGTTCAACAGGATCATCTTGTAATCCAAAAACGCCGGCGTACCGGTGAAATCCACCTGAACCAGATACTTCACCTTATCCGGAACGATAGTCCCGATAAGGAGCAACCGGGCGCGGCGGGTGCGGAACGCAGTGTACTTTTGAGCGACATTAATGTTGTTGTCCCAATTAGTGGCATAGAAATATGCCTGGTAGATTCCCGCGATTCTAAGAGAACCTGTACCGACCTTCACACCTTCCAATTCACCGGCAAGAGAAAAGGAGGTGGTCAGGATCATCGCCATTACAAACAAACACATTAGTTTGGTTTTCATGGACATTGATTCCTCCTAATGGTTAATGATGTACCAAATTTTTTGATTTTCAGAATTAAGATTTGCGGCTACACATTAGGTTTGTTCACCGCCTGCAAGTGAAAAATCACTTGCAAAACATTTATCTAAAAACCTGCTTTCGTCAATGGAAATCAGCTTTAGTCCAGGTTGTACATTTCTTCACGATTTCCAAAGTTGCCCTAATATATCCTTTAAGATTTACAAAGTCAAGAAAAAAATAATACAAAATTCCATGGTGCAATTTGGGGCACTATGGTTACAATAGTTTGTGTTAATGTTTAAAATTCAACACGATAGAGAGTTTTGTCCTCAATCGCCTTAGCAAGTCCTTCTATAACATAGTTTTTGTAGTGCATTTTCTGCTACGTATTTTGCCAGTTTTGAGATATAGAACAATGCGGGCGTTTGTGTCTATAACATTAGCTAAAGCAGTTCTGGAGAATCCTTATTCATTATACTCCGTCCATAGCAAAACCCGTTGGACACCCTCACCGGTGTCGATAAAATAACCTTGTACTTTCACAGCATTATCATTTGCCAAGTAATTTGTATGTTGAAGCAAGCAAAACTCGAAAACACGTTTTTCCACAGGCATCAGGTTTCTTGGAAATTGATAATTATCCGGAGCAATCCTGAGCATTCGCTTGCCGTTATCGAAAATGGTCAACACTGCAGGAACGATAGCGAGTTTAGATCGAGCGATTACTTCCCAAGAAGCTTGGGGATAAAGATTCTTTAATTGATCAAGGGGATATAATGCGGCATCCTCTCGGAAGGATTCGGGGGGTAATAACAATTCCGCTGCCATTTTATTGGCTTCACGTTCCATGTCCAATGACAGGGATTCTTGAGCAGTGTGTTGCAGGATATGATGTGCCAACTCATGGCAAAAAGCAAAATTCCTCCGTTCAGGAGGCATGGAGGAATCCAAATACACCATATCTCTCATTAGATACGCCCGGGGACCCTCTTTGAGTTTTTTTACTCGGATCCGCAGTTTATGAATCTTCGCCAGATTCCGGATGAATTCCACGTTGACTCCGTCGGTACTTGCGGTAATCGAGTAATGCTTGCCGGAAAAACTCTTTTGAGGGCCAGAAACGCCCGACGAATCTGATCCCCCTTAAAGCGCTGATTTCTTCCTCGGTAGGATTCATAAGAATCAGCATTTCTTCGTCGGTAAGGAATTCTTTCAATCCAGGATAAATCCATGCTTCATTTCCGATTTCATCCTCATAATGTTCAAACTTCTCTCCCAATATAAGTGATCTTATGTCTAAACCTAAGCCTTTTGAGACCCTCTCTATGAATTCGAAGGTCGGTGAGCTTTTCCCATTTTCAACTAAACTTAGATAAGACCGATTCAATCCAATCTTAACTGCGAGTTCTTCCTGGCTCAACCCCAACTCTTTTCTTACTTCTCTTATTCTTTTTCCAATTTCCACTTCCACCTCTTTGTTTTTCGTATATGTATACCATAATATAACTTGTTTGTTTTCAATTGTCAACTGTTTTTTACGGTTTTTTCACTATTTTGCACACTCAATAATATTATCCGTACTATTTTTTTATTTATCAGACAGACAAAATAATACTTGACAAATATGCAAATTTGTTGTATATTGTATACGACATGTTTTTAACTGTTTATTATTTTGCACATTTCTCGAAACTAATCCCATTCCAAAATAAAATCGGAAAGCATCATGAATCGCAAACATGGGACTAATTGTCGACCTAATCGTCTCGGTATTCCGAGAAAGATCATAAAAGGCGGGATGCCGTGTGGCATTTCAGAGCAACAAATGTCGAAATGTTGGGAGCCCAACTGCTATCTCAATTACAAGTGCGCCATTTATAAGGGTAAACACATTAATCCTCCCATGAATTTCATACCGATGCATGCTCATGATCATCCAAGTTGTACAGCGGTTCCGGCAAGTGATGGCACCGATATGTGGTTTCAGCATTGTCTTCACACAGATGTTGTATAAAACAGACAGAATTATCAGAAGAATAACCGAATTATCCCGATAGTATCCCAACAATGCGATAATGAAACGTACACAATAAGGAGAACATACACCATGGAGGTCGCATATGAAAGACAATAATACCCAAGCGCAAGTAATCTTGTCTACATTTCATGACCGGGGATGGGTGGATCTCGATGAAATCTTGGAATTGCTAGCCAAGAAAACCCCCATCACAAAGTCGAATTCAACCGAGACTACCGAGAAACCGAGCAGTTCACAAGATGTATTGCAACGCAAGATTGCGGCATTGATGGACTTGGCAGATTTAACAGATGCTCAACGGGAACAATTGATTACGAGATGTAAATCTGTCGAGCAGCTTCAACAACTATATAATGAATGGGAAGAGAAAATCAGCGCTATTCTGGGCGTTGACTGCGGGAAATCAGAAGATATACACCAGGAAGTTCTGCGCGAGGATTATTCAAAATATCAAAGTGGGAAAAAGGAAAAGATGTTTCTGATTAAGCGATTTCAAAGCGTTACTTCCTAAATTTACAAAACATTTAACAGGAGGAAGACCATGTCAAGTCAATTTATCATCAACAACGAAGGAATCGGCAAGGATCCAATGTTGACTTTCAGTGTGGACACCACAACCGACAAAGATTTCATTCAAACCGATTTAGACAACAATCTCGCCGCCTGCATCATCTCGGATGACAATGAGGTGGGAATGGGCAGTGCAGGGGATAAGCTGTTTGGGAAAGTGATTGCTGTATCGTCGGATTTGCAGTCGGGGACGGCGGTTCCGGAAACCTGCACAGTACAGGCACGAGGTGTAGCACGATTTAAGTACGTTACTCCCGCGCCGGTCGTGAACCAGATGGTGGAAGTGGATGGAGCTGGAAAGGTTCGCCAGGCGTCCGCGGATGCCGATATCGCCGCCGGCGGTCACCTGATGAGGGGACAAGTAATCGCTGTGGACAGTACCAATACCACCTGTGACGTGTGGTTAGGATAGCCACTGACGATCCAAAGACATCCTATGTCATTTCTTTTGACAAAATTAGAAATTATGGAGGAAATATCATGTCCGTAGATTTTCAGCAAGCCAAATCGGTGAAGGAATTGGTGCAAAACCATTCCCGCGCTGGCAATTTAGCATTGTATTCCGAAGCGCAGGAACAGGGATTGACATTGTCGGAACTATTGGAGGAGATGGATCCGTCTCCACGGAACGACCATGGGGAAATTGTAGGGGAACTGGACGCATTTGAGCGGCAGCTTTACCTGAATGGGATCATATCCAACGGCATTTCATCCATTACTATGGAACAGTTCTTCGTGGGATCGGGATTGGTGTTGATCCCGGAATACATTCTCCGGGAGATCCGCAGAGGATACACCATGGTTCAGGATCCCAGCGAACTGATTGCCGCCAGTGTGGCGGTCCAGGGTCCTACGGTGAAGCCAATTTACATCAAGACTACCGAAGCCAAGAAAAGCTTGGCGGAACGATCTGACGGGGCTTCGTATCCTGCAGTGAATTTAATGTACCGGGAAAAAGAAGCAGCGATCCTGGACCGGGGGCGCAGGTTCGATTTCTCTTATAAGGTGGTAAAAAACCAGAAGCTGGCAGAATTTCGGGTATTCCTGTGGTGGATCGGCGCACAGATGGCATACGACGAGATCGACGAAATCTACAACATCATCCTGAATGGGGATGGTACATCACCTGCTGCCACCGATGTATTCAATGGAACCGGTGGAACATTCGCGTACAGTGATTTAGTGCATTTGACATTATCCTTTGATGTTCCAAGTCGAATGACTCATCTTCTGGGAACAAAGACGGATGTTGAGGTGATCCTAAATATGGCTCAGTTCCAGGATGCTGAAGCATGGCGGGCGACTGAGATCTATCAGCGAACTGGTAAGTACCAAACATTCTTGCCAGTTAATGCGAAACTGGTAATTGCACCGAATGCAACATCCACTAAATTCGCTGCACTGGATCATCGTTTCGCGATTCGGGAATCGGTGGCTCAACCGTTGATGATTGAAGCGGAAAAGGTGATTTCGCAGAAACTGGAATCGGCGGTGGTGTCCAAGGAAAGCGTGTACACCATAATGGTCGATGACGCAATCTATATTTCTGATTATTAATGAGATACATGGATTGCCAGACTCCTAATCAGGCAATAATCGCCCGGTCCGCAATTCAGCGGACTGGGCGACCCCGTGGAGGTTTTTATGACAACCATTAACCCAAGTTTGAATTTCTTACATGAACAAATCACCGAGTGTGTGATTCCTTTTTCGAAATCAGTCACTACCTCTTCGACATATCTGGCAGGACCTGGAGGATTAGCTGGCGACGGATTTCCCCTCCCCGTTGACGGTGTCATTTTGGGATTAAACGTCTACGATGGAACAAACAACGAGAATGTAACGGGATCTGTGGAGGTTAGTGCCGGTGATCGTATTTCGGTGTATGCGCAAAATTACATAGGTGCTTTCAAAGTGTACGTACGTGTGAACGGCGGCAATACATCGATTTTCATAACTGAACTGGCGGAAAACACAGATATATATGCCTGTGTATATATCAGTTTGAAAAGAACTTAAGCCAAGGAGCTGGAGGATAACATGTCTTGGACTTCTACCAATATCGTAAAAAAGCATCTGCAAGATACCGGTGTGTCGATAGATTCCGTGGTCGATGAACATCATACTTTGACTGACGAAGACTCGGAACAGTTGGCGCATGCCTATATCACCGACAATACCGAAAAAGTAAAAACTATCGACTCCAACTCACCTTATTCCCAAGGGTCAGCTAAATTAGCAGGGACGTACTGGAAATCCTTAGACTACGAACAGATTGTCCCGGGGACAGTGGTGGTGGCGGATGACACTTTCCTTTCAACCATCTATATAGAAGGTGTAGATTACACGATAGACTATCCCAATGGAAAGATCAGGCGTGATGCGAGCGGTAGTATCAGCGATGGGGGAACGGTGTATGTATGGTATCAATACTACACAGTACATACTAAAGATACGGATTATACCCTTAATGAGGAAACCGGCACCATTGCCAGAATTGAAGAAGGCGGGATTGCCAACGGCAGCCGGGTGTGGGTGGATTACGAATTAGATGTGGGATCAGTGGCGGATAGTCTAATGGAGCAGGCTGTTGTTGAAGCGGAAGATAAGATACTGACCCGCTTGTCGTCAGATTACACTGTCAGTTCCACCGATCAGGGACTGAAGACCGGCGCGACGGAATTGACTTTATCTATCATCACCAGGGAAATGGCAGCGGAAGCCATGAGGATCTACCCATCATCGAAAGCAGCAGCGCTTTCGGAACAGTGGCGAAAGTTGAGCATCCGGTTCGAACAGCAGGCATGGAAGACCTTGAGTATGTTCTTGACAATACCGGTACTGCGTGGAGCCAGGGTCTACACGAACCCATCATTCGGGAATGATTAGCCTCAGTTAGTCATGAATTGGACGGAAAAGAAACGCAAATACTTGGTACTGCTGGGTGATCCAAAATGCCGGTTATCACGGAACGAAATCGCGGAACAACTCGGCGTCCACTGTGCGACTCTCAGGAATTGGGAAAAGGATGAAGAGTTTCGCCAGGCACTGTCAGACACAAATGCGGATGCACAGGAGGATCGGGAATGGGCGACTCTGAAAGCGGTGTTGTACGAGAAAGCGATGGAAGGCGATGTGGCTGCAGCCAGGCTGTTATGGCAGATGCGGGAAATGCACCCGACTCAGGATACAGAAACGGGAATCACCCTGGACCAGGCACTGGAACTGATTGGGAAGCATTTGAGTGCCAAGAACTTAACCTCGATGAACACAAATTTCGGGAATTGATGCGGTGCGCCGAATCACCCTGGTATTTCTTGACTAACTATGTCTATACACATGATCCCGTGATGGGGGTAGTTCGATATCCGACTTACCAGTTTCTTCAGGACTTAGTGCATGATATACATGCCAGCCGCCGCCTGTTGGTGCCAAAGTCGCGTCAGATGTTGGTGTCATGGACTGCGGTGGGATATTACCTGTGGAAAGCCATTTTCTTGGGACATTCGCTGATACTCTTCCTATCCCGCGGGGAAAACAGCGCTCAAGAATTGTTAGGTCGCACCAAATTTATCTGCCGACACCTGCCTTCTTGGATGACGCCGGCACTTGAACGAGACAGCCGTCACGAATTGGAACTAAAACACATCGGATCGCGGTTGATTTCACTGCCGGCGACCAAAGATGGTCCGAGGATGTATGCGCCCAGCGCGGTGTTTTGGGATGAGATGGCATTCACTCCCTGGGATGAGGATATTTGGGCAGCGTTGAAACCGGCGTTGGATTCAGGAGGCAGTTTCTTGGGTGTATCGTCATCCGGGGGACCGGACAATTTGTTCTATCAATTGGTTACCAAAGGTCGTACCGAAGGTTTCGGCATCCATCGGGTGCATTACAACCAGCATCCGATGAAAGATGCCGCCTGGGTGACGGAAGCGCGGAAAGGTATGTCTCAAGCACGATGGGATCGCGAGCAGGAAATCTCCTTCGCAGGAATTGCCGACCGGGTGTATTCCGAATTTGATCCCCTCGATCACTTACGGTCAGAGGACTGGGAATGGCATCCGGAGCTGCCCACTTATCGATCGATCGACTTTGGGTATTGTCATCCGTTTGTGCAGTGGTTCCAAGTCACACCTGAAGGGACTATTATCCTGTTCGATGAATGGGAAGGGCAGAATCAAACCACCGAAGATATGATCGCCGCGGTCAAGAGGACAGATCAACGACACGGCATTACCGAATCCAAAGTGTCCTGGACATCCTGCGATCCGGCGGGTAAAGCCAAAGGGGAATCGGGAATCAGCCCGGTGGAACGGTTGATTCACGCAGGGGTCCAAGTCCGTTATCGGAATTCGTCCATCCGGGACGGCATCGATTTGGTGAAATCGAAATTATGCGATGCCAATGGGAACATAAGATTAAAATTCTCACCCAGAGTGGAAATCACGGTTCAACATATGGGGCTCTATCGCTGGCGACCTGGTCGGGAGGAACCGGAAAAGGATCATCGGGTGGATCATTCCATGGATGCTTTACGGTATTTTCTGGTTAACTATTTCGCCAATCAGCCTAAGGGAGGGTTGACCCCTCCACGAGCCACCGGAATTCCAAGATTTTAAGGAAGGAATCATTATGTTCTTCAAGCGAAAAAAGTCCATGCCCGGAGTTCCAGAACCCCGGATAGCAAAAAGCCGACAACCTATTGGAAGTTTAGCCACAACTAAATACCGCACGTGGCCTCACGCCCACGCGCCATTAACCATGGCACCTGGGAATAATCCATGGTTCCAGTATACAGGATCGAATCGAGCTGGTTATTACCGGTATCTGCGAGATCACATTCCTATCATTTCAACAGCTATTTGGACCTGGGTGCACTTGTGCTCGACACCCCAGACCTACGACTTGGATGGCTCGGAAGCCGAAGTCCGGCAAGCCAGGAACATCATTGATGAATTGGACCGACGGATCAATGTCAATCTGTTGTTTCGCGGACAAGGGATTTCCCGATTGACTGAAGCAATGTTTTTGGAGCTGTTCACAGTGGGTCGTTTCGCCGGGGAAATCATCCTGAAAAAGGACGGGCACGGCATTGACGGGTTTCGTCCGATCGATACAGACCGAATCGATTGGGAATTCACCGATCATTGGGAACCGGCATACTTAGACGAAAATGACAACCGGGTACCGATTCCGAAAGAACGGCTGTTTTACGCTACGCTAAACCAAGACTTGTTTAATCCAAAGGGATCCGATCCTTTGGCATCCATTCCCTTCGTCACCGAGATCGAACAACGCATGTTGGATGACATGGCACGCAGTTCCCACAATGCCGGAACCCCCAGGCTCCAAATTAAGATTACCCCTCCACAACAAATAGAGAATGAAGCAGCATCACAGTACGTCAGCCGTATCAACCACTATTTCGATGATGTGGTGTCGCAGATGAAGGATATCGGTCCCGACGACAATCTCTTTACCTGGTCCGATGTGGAAGTTAAGGTTGTGGGCGGTGATGCCGGTAACAACCATTCCTGGAGGCTAAACAGAGAGCAGGTTATCGAGGACGTGATCACCGGCTTGAGGCTGTTTCCCTGGGCGTTGGGTCGATCGCACCGCACCACTAGAAACTGGGCACACGCACAGTTCAACCTCCTAATGCAAATCGTGGATTCGATTCAGGCATGGGGAGTTACTTTGGCTGACTGGCTTCGCACCACCGAACTTCGATTGCAAGGAAATTTGGCGGTGCCTCATCACCGCTTTGCACCCAACCAAGATCCTTTTATGGTTGATCAAGAACGTGCCAAACAAATCCAATTTGAAGTAGTCGATGGCAAAGTAAGCAAAGGGTATATTTCTAAAGATCAAGGCGCTCGGGAACTGGGTTACCTCACAGCTTACAAGCAAGATTAAATTCAACTAAACGCAGAAGGCCTCATGGAACAATATCTCATTATATGCCAGCACTGTGGAGAAGCACACTTATTAACTCCGCAAACGCTGAAATTTCAGTGTAAGAACTGCGGGAAGTTGATTTTTCATCGTGGATTGGCGGGGTTGATTGATTGGGAAACCATACAACAACATCCCCTCAATTCAAACTCAATAAATGCTAAGCTGGTCAAAGCCTAAAAATATCAGATGAATCTACACGCACAACTTGGCTAACAATAACGCCGTTCACACAAGAATTTGAATATGGAGGAATAATGATTACCCAGGAACTATCCGGGCAGGTGATCGCTTCCCGACAGCGGGTTACCATTCGGGACGTGGAATTAATCCACCAACTTCCGAACCCACCGTTGGTGCCGTTGAAGAAGGAAGACGTTTATGTCCGGCGATGCCGGTTGGCAGGGGAAGTGATTGACAGTCACGGTGGGTGTTTTCGGAAATCCGACCTACCGAAACTTCTTAAATTGACATGGGGCGCACCTACGTTAATCGGACACAACCGCCAGACAGTTGGTGTGGGACGTTTCTTCGCAGGCAGCATCGATGAACATGAGGGTAACAACTACATCGTCCCAAAATTTTACTGGCTGAAAGCTCACTCGAAAGCGGAAGATCTCCGCATCAATATCGACGGCGGTATCTACAACGAAGCTTCTATCGCTTTCACCTTCAGCCATCCCACTTGCTCAATCTGCGGAGGGGACATCCGCAGCTGCGAACACTGGCCCGGCGAGGAATATGATTCCCAACAATGTTTCTTCTACTACGATGGCATCGAACGTGTCCTGGAAGGCTCCATTGTGTTCCGTGGTGCGGCTCCAGGTACCGGTTTCATGGCTAATAACAGCCAACTCCCCACCAGGGATTGGAAAGGGAAGTGGCTGCGGATTAAGCTAAAAGGGCGTTGGCACCGGGCTTATCTGATGGAAGAGGAATCCCCGCTGGATGCTCCGTCCGAATAACATTCTATACGCAATGGGAGACATACGATGGTCATGGAATGGAAGGACGCCATTTACATTGGAATATTGCTGGTGGCGATCGTGGCAGCGTTCTGGCGGTTGAAGATGGATCTGAAACATTTAGACGACATCAAAGCCGACCGGGAATGGGCACGGGGGCTGGAATCCAGAATATACAACGAACTACACGGGATCCAGCTCAGCGTTACCCGAATTGAGACCTTACTGATGGGAAATAAATGGCGAGGAACAACGGATAATCAAAGCGATCCGTAATGAGGTAGAGGTATAGGGGTGGCAGCAATCAGCTCAACCGCCACCCCTAAAGGGCAGGCCCTAATGGGCAGGCAGGAATCTACTTTTTCTTCAACTCTTGAAGGTGCTCATCCAATCCTTCAAGTTCCTTCTTCAACTGATCCCGGTAGTTTTCCAGTTTCTCCAATTCCTCACCCTTGGTGACGAAGCGACGCTGTAATCCACTGGTATCACAACAGGTGTCGTCGCAGCAATCTTCCCTCTTGATTACGATAGGTCCACAGCAGTCCATGGTATCCTCCTTTGTTTAGTGTTTAACACCCCACTTCAGTGGGGTGTTCTATATTATTTAAGCGTTTAACTTAATGCTTAAATACTTATGTAAAAAAATTTCTTCATTACTTTTTAAGTTTCGAAATACGATCCTGGACTTTTTTCAATTCCGCTTCCAGCTCCTCCTTATGTTTCTGAAGGTCGTCTAAATCAGCTTTTGGGGAAGCTGATTCAGGAAAACAATATTCCACCTCAGTTCCGCATCGGCAAACCTGGATCAACATCCCGCAACAGCTTTCTAAGTTTTCCACATCGACCGAGTAAGGAATATAATATCCTTTCCGTTCGTTATTCACCAAATCAGCTTGACGTAATATCTTCAAATGCTGGGATACCGCGGCAGGCGATATCCCAAGCTCTTCGGCAATCTTCTTAGCGCCAAGCGGTCCATCGGTTTTCAACAATTCCAGGATTTTTATGCGCGATTCCACACCCAGCACTTTAAACATTTCAAATGGGTGCATCTTCATAACAGACATTTCCTGATTAAGTATTTAAGCGACTGCTTAAATATACAAAATCGAAATCGAAAAGTCAAGGGGTTTTTTTATTTTTTTGTGGGTAGTGTCCGGGCAAAGACAGTTGTCAGGGTCGCAGGAGTATATGGAGTGCGGCAGCAAGCTGCCGCACTCTAAAGGCAGGTATCTACTCCTGGATCCCGCATTCCGCCAGCTGGCGGATGGGATGACAGAGGAGTTTCTTCACCCTAAAGATAACACATACATCGCCCAACCCATATATGGGCGGTCGTATTTGAAATATTTATCCTGCATTTTGTGGAAATGGCGGATGACTTCTTCCCGCTCGGGATGATCGGGATTTTCTTCGATCCATCGCAATAGTCCGACCCAATCACCAGAAACGTAATTATCCCAATCATCATGACTGGCTCGAACCACGGTTTCGACCTCGAACCCTTCCTCACGGACGGTTTGCAATAGCTCGAATTCGGTAAGCATCCCCGGATCCTGTTTCACAATTTCCGGCGGAACAAGTTCCTGCAGCCAATATACTTCCCCCGCCACAAGTTTCCCACCTGGTTCAATTGCATTCTTCATAGCTTGTATTGCCGACCGGAAATCATCCCAGATAAAGGTAGCTCCGATACATGCTGCCACATCAAATGCATTCTTTTCAAACTGGTATTCCCGGGTGTTTGCGCAGATGATCTCGATGCGATCCTGAAATCACCGGTCTTTCATTTTCTTCCGAGCGCGTTGGCAGGCATAGTCACGAATTTCGATCCCGATCCCGGATATGCCGAATTCCTCCGCCCACAGTGCCAATACTTCCCCATAGCCGCTTCCGAAATCGATAACTCGGCTGCTTTTGTTCAATCCCAGTACTTTCCCGATTTTCACTACCTTTTCAGGCGTTGTAGGATTGACCAGTTCCATATAGCGTTCGGAAATATTTACCAGATCGAAAAATTCCATATCTAAATCTATTTAATGAAGAATCATTTCCTCGACAGAATCATATTTACATCATACGGGAAATTCCCATTCCTGGCATATTTAAGGTCGTATCATTTATTTACGGCGGCAATAACATTGTGACTTCCACATAAAACTTCCAAGGATAAGTACCTCTTGAAAATGTTCCGGTAGAGCTGCTCGTCAGGTTTTCCTTTATATTGCTTTCTGTAAGTCCTCTGATAGAGGAGAAAAGCAAAAGGATAGACAATGGGATACAAGAATAGACTACCTTTGCGCATTCGATATGTGGTAAGCGTCTGGATTTCGAAACCAGTAAATCGAAGGAATGCTTCAAGGCGGTGAAAGGGGATTAGGTTAGTGTGCTCCATAAAAATATTGGGCAAATCGTCTCTTATTGGGCATGGAGGTTTGTCATGAACACCTGTTAGAAAGAAAGAAAAGCGGCTTTCTAATGAAGAAATATTCGGGGTGGTTAGAAAAAGCATACCACCCTTTTTCAAAATCCTTGAACATTCGCGAAGGAATAAAAATTGGTTCTCAATATGTTCTATTCCTTCAATGGATATGATATAATCGAAACTGCCAGATCCGAATGGTAATTCCCTCGCCATATCCACTTTCTGATAGGAGATGTCAGGGAAAACATGGAGCGATTCATCAATCTCTGCAGCAATTGTATCGAATCCATGTTCTTTAGCTTGCTGAGCAAAGTATCCAGGGCCGGACGGTATATCTAATAAATGCCCAGGAGTATGGGGCTCTAATAGATTCCAAATCAGGTTATGCAAGTAGGGGTTATGTTTTATTGGCATTTGCTGCATGTTATTCTCCAAGAAGTGCAAAACATAAGGGCAAACGATGTAAGCCGCTTAGCTCGTGTTATCTGAGTATTGCATCGACCACATCCCGTCTGCATCCTTCATCATCTTTGCCCTATCCCCACAAAGCCCAATAGCATATCTAAATAAATGAAATGGTTAAGCGACGTAATTCCTGTCTTTGGATTTGCCGATTTAAACAATGCATCATCACATGGGATAAATCATTTTCGCAGTAAAATCATAATTCCGTCATACAGAAAATGTTGATTTCTGGGGAACTGGTGACGAAGGGCATCCAGGGTTTCCGATGTTATTGTGTACAATGCTCGCAGTTCACGATGGTCGTAGCCTTTGAAAAATAGAATCTGGAATTTGCTGTCCCCGATAATTTTCCGGTAGTCTTCGTAAAACAGGTGGTTCTGCGCCGGGGAATAGTACACCTGCTGGACGATGGCTTCGCTTAATTGTGCATCGTATTCTCTATGACAATGTTCGAACAGCTGCTGGGGCGTCATCAGCAGATGACAAAACGCCGGCAATATCACATTCCAGTAGTTATACAATTCCCTCTGGTGAAGAAACCACAGGTGATGTCCGTAACAGGTGGACCAGATCGGACCGAAACCGGCGCACAAAAATCCCCCCGGTTTCAGTATCCGGTATATTTCCTCCACCGCGATTTCGAAATTTTGTATGTGTTCGAATGCGGAACTGGATACGATAACGTCAAAAGAATCATTCGGATAAGAAGTATGACGAATATCCCCGGTTTCCAGCCGGCACTTGGTTGCAAGCTCGCGGGGTTGAACTTCCGGATTCAAGCCTATTACTTCTCCCGCCTGGAAATCTTTATGGATTTGCGAAATCAATTTACCGTCGAGATCGCACCCCACATCCAATACTTTCTTACCGGCAAAGCCGCCGCAGAAATCTGCACCGTACTTCAGCCATTGGTTGGAAAGATCCGGATCGCGCATTTTGTTTCCTTTTGATGTTGATGATTAATCCTTCGAAAAGTACGTATCTAATCTATTTCTTGGATTTCTTAAGAACTTCATTCACTTTCGTTATCAGCACTTTGGAATCATAAGGCTTTTGGAGAAATCCGACCAGCCCTTTTCCGGTAAAACGATTGGTTGCGTCATGCTCGATATAACCGCTGCACAGGATCACTCGGTTTCGTAAGATAAGACTCACCGCTTTTTAAGTTCTCCATAACGTCATCTGAAATATTGGGATCTTAAAATGGACTTTATCCTACTTCGATGAAAAGATGTTATGGTTATTGACTAAATTATTGTATAACTGGAAACCGCTGAAGCGGTTAGGTTGTATGTTGACTCTCTTTTTACACCACAATAAATTGTGGTGCTATTCCTACCCGCCAGGTTACTCCCGACCGGTCGGATTGAAACCTGTTGGGAACCAAGCATCAGAACAACAAAATGGGAGCACAATACAATGCCCCCATAAGCGGCTATTTGGGCGACATAGGTTCATTGCCGCCACCACAACACATTTATTCTATGTATAGATGTTGTTAATTATTTCGCTTTATCGGCGATCCCACCCTTACCGTAATGCGTTTGATAGAAACGCTGGTATTCCGCTTGTTTTTCCTTGATGGCTCGCCACCAATCCTGGTTGTCCTGGTACCATCTGACGGTGGTTTCCAACAGTCCCTGGAAATCAGGGCTGGGCGCCCATCCCAATTTTCGGATCTTAGTGGTGTCCACCGAGTACCTGCGGTCGTGACCTGGGCGGTCCTTTACAGGTTTGATCAGGGTATGAGGTTTTCCGGTTAGTTCCAAAATACGGTGAGTCAAATCAATGTTGGTCAGTTCACAATCGCCGCCCACGTTGTAGTTTTCGCCAGGTTTCCCCTCGCGTAGCACCAGATTGATCGCGGCACAATTGTCGATCACGTACAACCAATCGCGCACGTTCAATCCATCGCCGTACAACGGCAGAGGCTTGTCATCGATTGCGTTTGTGATAAACAGAGGTATGATTTTTTCAGGATATTGGTATGGTCCAAAATTGTTCGAGGAGCGGGTAATCAACACCGGCAGTCCGTAGGTGACAAAATAGCTGTGCGCCAATAGATCACCTCCGGCTTTCGACGCCGAATAAGGAGACGACGGCTTCAACGGATCCTCTTCCTTGAACGAGCCTTCGTCGATGCTGCCGTACACTTCATCGGTGGAGATGTACAAAAACCGGCTGATGTTGTGTTTTTTCGCTGATTCCAGCAGGGTAAACGTCCCCA
>CBDVBD010000032.1:0-24266 GCA_965372135.1 uncultured bacterium
TTCATGGTATCCTCATGGGAATTTTTCATCATTTTTGATATCGGCGCATAATATACTGATATTTTTTGGAAAAATCAAGAGTTTATTTTCTCATGCTCTCAAAGAAACGAGTGTTGCTTTTGGTCTCCCTCATCTTTCCCTGCAGGAATTTCATGGTTTCCACCGGGTTGTTGCTGTCTAAGAAGGACCGGAGGATGTACGTCTTGTTCAGGACGTCTTCAGACAACAGGAGTTCTTCCTTTCTGGTACCGGATTTTTTCACATCGATGGCAGGGAATATCCGGACTTCCGACATGGAGCGATCTAGGACTAACTCCATGTTTCCGGTGCCTTTAAATTCCTCGAAGATGACTTCATCCATGCGGGACCCTGTGTCGATAAGAGCGGTGCCGATGATGGTAAGGCTGCCGCCTTCTTCGATATTTCGAGCCGCTCCGAAAAAGCGCTTGGGTTCGTACAGGGCATTAGCGTCCACACCGCCGGACAGGATGCGTCCGCTGTGGGGCATGACGCTGTTGTGGGCGCGGGCTAACCGCGTAATGCTGTCCAAGAGGATTACCACGTCTTTGTTGTATTCCACCAGCCGTTTGGCTTTTTCGATGACCATGCTGGATACTTGAAGATGCCGTTCCGGTTTTTCGTCGAAGGTGGAACTAATCACTTCGGCTTTCACCCCTCGCTCCATTTCGGTGACTTCTTCCGGGCGTTCGTCGATTAACAGAATGATTAGTGTCACCTCAGGATGGTTGGTGGTGATGGCATTGGCGATTTTCTGGAGCAGCACGGTTTTACCGGTGCGTGGTGGTGCAACAATGACGGCACGCTGTCCTTTTCCCACCGGAGTAAAGATATCGATGATTCGGGTTGAGATATCTTTGGGGTCGTATTCCAGGTCAAATTTTTCCCGGGGGAACAGAGGTGTCAGGTTGTCGAACAGGATACGTTCACGGGTGGTTTCCGGGTTGGCGAAGTTCACGGCTTCCACTTTTAGCAGTGCGAAGAAGCGCTCGTTTTCCTTGGGCGGTCGCACTTGACCGGACACGATGTGTCCTTTTCGCAGTCCGAAACGTTTGATTTGGGACGGCGACACGTAGATGTCATCGGGTCCGGGCAGGTAGTTGGAATTGACCGACCGGAGGAATCCGTAGCCATCGGGCAGGATTTCCAGTACTCCGCTACCGAAAATGTTCCCGTCAACTTCGGCTTGTTTTTCCAGGATTTTAAAGATTAAGTCAGACTTTCTAAGTCCGGCGAATTCCTTAACTTTCAGTTTTTTGGCGAGTTTGTTCAGTTCAGCAACTTTTAATGACGTCAGTTCGGCGATATCCATACGAACCTCAACATAGAATAGTGTACAGTTTTAATGATCAGAAAATTTCCCAATACGTTCAGTAGAACCACCGGAAGTCTAATTCCTTGCAAGAGAAAACCACTAAGAAATTCATCTGACTAAACAGGGATCAAGAACGACTTGTGGTGGGGAATTTCTACAGTTTTTAGAGGATTCCGCAGGTAAGCGGGTGATATGTAAAGGATAGTACCCATAAACTACGGATAAAATTTTCAAAAGTCAAGGGTAATCGAAATTTTTTCTACAATCCTTGACGACGATTAACGAATTCTTTCACGGATTGGCAGATAGCCTCCGCTAATTGTTGTTGGAATTGGGCGCTTCGCAGCAGCATCTCCTCTTTCGGGTGGGATAAGAATCCCATTTCGAAAAGGATGGCAGGCATGGAAGCGCCGATAAGGACATAGAACCCGGCTTGATCCACGCCGCGATTGGGTAGATTCAAGGTGCGGGATGTTTCGTCCTGCACCACCGAAGCTAGTTCCTCGCTTTCCTTCATAAAATTGTTTTGCGCCATGGCGGTCAAAATATAGCCTTCGTCGGTTAGGTCCGGATATTCGGCGGTGGTTTCTTCGTATTGGATCACAGAGTTTTCCGCTAACGCCACTTCAAGAGCACGTTCCCGCCGAGCCGGTGCCAGGAAATAGGTTTCGATCCCTCGAGCCCGCTTGCTGCGTTCGGCGTTACAGTGCAATGACAAGAACAGCTTTCCACCGGCAGCGTTGGCGATTTTCCCCCGCTCCGACAGGGGCACGAATATATCGCTCTCGCGGGTCATGATTACTTTTACGTTTAGGCATTCTTCCAAGAGCGGTTTCAGACGTTTTGCCACTTGCAGGACGATGGTTTTTTCCCGGGTTCCTTTTTTTCCGCTGGCGCCGGGATCCTTCCCGCCGTGTCCCGGATCAATCACGATGACATCGAACGCCCATTTGTCGCGTTCGGTACTCAAAGTGTTCGCCAAGTCCGGGTCACGATGGTGGTAACGCACTTCATCCAATTCGGGACGGTACGCCATCCTAAATCCCAAATCCGAAAGCAGGTCTAAGGCGCCAAGCAGCGGCACATAATAGTGGTTTTGGAAACGCTGGACCTCTACAGTGAATTGAATCACACGATTTGGTAAAGCCACGAATGAAGAGCTTTCATCGAATCGCACTGTGGTTTCATCGGGGGCAGTCCACTGACAGTTCCCGCCGGATGGGTCAGTATGTACCGTAATCCCCAACCCCTGCCCCAGGGCTTCCAATTCGATCATTCGGACTTCGCCTACCCATAAGGATGGTACGGTGAAGTCACCGTCATCCCCGGAAAACTGTACATCGATGGCGTGGGTGAACGACCCAATACCAAAAAACAAGACCAGGGATAGGATAATACCAATGCTAAGTGATTTCATCATTTAAAGCTTAGGATTTTTAGTTCATTTTCGGGGTTCGGAATTTTCCGGTGACCGCTAATCCAGCGACACGGATAGCTTCCAACATCATGCCGAAGGGTATCAATAGCCAGTGATACCATTTGGCGTATTTCTTCAGGAATATCAATTGACTGCGCAGCCGGTTCCGGATTTTGAAGCCGCTGAGCTGTCCCCCCGCAGAGGCTGATATTTTATGCCACAATTTACCTTCGGGGGCATATACCACGCGATAATCGGCTTGCCGGGCTCGCAGGCACCAATCGCTGTCTTCATTGTACATGGGATAGGATTCATCGAGTAAGCCGATGTGTTCGATAACTTTACGGCGGATCATAAGCGCGCATCCGGTGATATAATCGACATCACGAACCTGGTTATACTGCCCCATGTCCTTTTGCCGAATGCCAATGTGACGGGATCCCCTGCCCCATAATGAGATCTTGCCACCGGCGAACCAGAGCACGTCCCGGGGTTGCCAATAGTAGATCTTAGGTCCCACGATTCCGATTTCGGGATCGCTTTCCCCCACCGATACCAGGGCGTACAGCAGTCCGGGATCGACTTCAACGTCATTATTCAACAGCAGTACCCATTCTATGTGCTGCTCCATCAAGTGCTTAATGCCGACATTATTCCCACCCGCGAACATCAAATTCTGAGGATTGGCGATGAGGTCGATTTTGTCCCCGAATTCGTATCGGATTGCTTCCACAGTGCCATCTTCAGAGGCATTGTCCACCATAGTGATGCGGAAGTTGGGATAGGTACATTGCAGGACTGACCGCAGGCACTGCTGAGTCAGTTCCTTACCGTTCCAGGTGAGAATGACGATGCCGATTGTAGGGTAATTATCGAGAGTGTACTGCAAGCAGGCTCCTTTTAGGTCATGCGATTTCCGTAATTTATGACCGTTTCCATTGTAAGGCTATTCCCACGTCGTAGGTTTGGTTCGCGGGAATTTCGTCCCAGCCGGACCCGACTTGATCGACACCGTGATATGTAGTGAACGCCGATTTCAGCCATAAGTTCCAACCGGGGGCAATCACCCATTTTAGGCGGCTGGATAACCGCCGTCCCCGCCCGTAATACAATTGGTTAACCAGCCGTCCGGGCAGGTCGTCTTCGTAAGCATAAATCCTGGCGCCATATACCGGAGCATCGAAGGTTGCGATGCGAAATTTGGCTGTCAACCTGCGACCGTCGGCGAATACAGTCTGCCCGTAGAGCATCCATCCGGTTCCACATTCCAACAATGCCGGGGTATCGAAGGTGATTTGTTCCCACCGCAGCCGGAACGACCGGTGGGTGCTTTCTCGCCAGTCCCATTGCAGCCGGGTGCCAAGGCGGGTTTCATCGACTATGGCTTCGTTTTCCATATCTTCTACTTGTGATCCCTTCAGGCGTGCCGATAACGTATGGTCACCGAGTTTTTGGTTTAAGGATACAATCACACCGGAACCGTGCCGGGGGAATGGGAAAGAATAGGTGCGCCAGGGGCTCCGGAATATATCGGCACGGCTCGATAAGGCAGCGCCTCGCCATAATGGTAATTTCAAAGCCAGGAGCCAGCCTTCTTCATTAGCAGCGTCATCACCCCATTCGGATAACGTTACCGCATGGAAATTTTGAAATTCGGGATCGTACCAACGATAGATGCATCCGACCTGAGCGGCATGGATGTCATACGTACCTTCTACCAGGACTGCAATTCCGCCGGATCGTGACCGGGCGATCTCCCCGCCGAATTTGATGACGCCCAGTTTGGTAGTGAGGTTTGCGCCAATCACCGAATTCCTGTCACCGGAGAATTCATAGTGTTGGGTGATGGAGTCACGCTCACTGAAATCAGGTCTATAATCGACTTGGTATGCGGTAATGCCGACGGTGAGACGGTTGGTGGTCAGTTCCAGATGCCCGCCCCAGAGGTCTTCGCGCAGTTGCTGCCGGGTGGCTTCTTCCGACGATGACCGGTGTAGTCCGGTGGTATAAATCGTCGCCACCGTGCTGCCGGAATCGGATCTGGCATCGCGAAACACCCGGCTCACGAATAACGACAAGGTCAGATTGCGGAAGTGGCTGCGGCAAGCGGCACCCTGGAAATACCGGAATTCACTGGTAGAGGCGAATTCCCGCACACCGATGGGATACCGGGGTAAGATAGCCAGGGGATCGGCAGTAGTGGCGGACAACCGGAAACCGTTGGACAATACCAAACCCTGACCAAATCCCAGCCGGTAGTTTCCGAGGATCCATCGGTCATCGGGACTTAGGATGCCGTCAGCGCGTAGAAACAGCGCTTGATGGTCATTCCAGCGGATTTCGCCAGGGTCTTTTTGTATCACACCACCCCAAGAAATATTCCCACGGGAAAACCTGATTTGGTGACTGGCGCCCACAGGATCGCCCTGATATTTGTGTTCCGAATAGCCGCGGCTGTGGGGATACCGGCGGTGGTATCGAGTCAGAATTCGCGATGATATTCCAACAGGTTGAGGGATAGGCTCCGCCGTTATATACGGTTGAAGAGCTGTATATAAATCAAGCGTGACACCGGGAATATTCAGGATTTCATCGGTGGTTTTCAGGGGGTAATGTCGGTTGCGGTACGATATTATCGCCGAGATCAGAAGCGGGTCCAGGAACAAAGCTTCCTGCAACTGGTCAGCGGTGGCGCGATTCAGATCGATGGGATCTTCTTCCAGGGCAGCAAAGTGAGTTCGGATGGAAGGATCTGTACCGGCGGCTTCCCAGAGTTCCTCTAATTCCTGGGAACCCACGACCAAGGGGAGTAGTGTCATTAATAGTGCCAGTATGACGGCAAGATGCTTCAATGCTGTCCCCATCGCAGGCTGATGGAATGGGTCCAACCCAGCTCTTGGTGCGTCAGCGCACCGTAATCAAACTGCCACCCTTTCCATAGTATTCCGAATCCGACCGAAGCACGATTGGGACGGTACTGCAAGCCGGCACGGGTGACGATGTATTGATTCAGGAACACTTCGGTGCCGAATTTGTACGTTTCCGGATACCGGGGGTCTTTGGATAAGTCAAAAGCTGCCTGGATGCGATTGGCGATGCGATAGGAGATCCCGGTAACGGTCTCTTGAGGCAAGGGATCTCCGGATTCACCGATTTTGCCTTCTGTGAGGTTGCGCCCCCATAAGCCCCATACCAAATTGCGTATGGGTTGGGCTTGAATTCCCAAGGATAGGGAAAAGTCACTGTCGGACCCGTAGTTGGTGATGGTCAGCCAATGATAAGCAACAGTCGCACCCAATGATACCAGATAACCTAAAGATCGACCGTAGGAAATTTCCGCTTCCACCTCGCGGTAGATGTCGTTACCGAAAGACTGCAACGCCAGCCCTATGCCGCCATCAGCCACCGGATATGCTAAGGAGAAGGTGGTGATGGTTAGATCGGTGAGGTTGAAGAGCCGGCGGTAACCCAATTCCACTCCGACCCATCGGGTGCCAGATAATCCTGCCGGGTTGCCTTGGATGCTGGTTAATGGATCCATATCGCCGCAGATACAGCCGCCCAAGGATTGGGCACGGGTATTGCCGGGTTCGGTGTCGAAAGCAGCGAAAATTGCCGTGATGGGGATGGTCAACATTACCGTCACAATCCACGTTTTTCGCTTGACTTCGCCCAGGAAATTTTCTAACTTGAAGGGGAACAGGTTCAATGACGCCTTAGAGTGCAATTCTGGAGGTATCTCCCCGGAGGTTTTCGTGATGTATCGATTTGTTTTCTATAGTATTGTAATACTTCTGATGTCCTGTACATTAGTGATCGGTCAGGAGATCGAGGCGACGGTCGAAGTGGTGTTAGACAAGCTTCCCATCGAAAATCAGGAGAAGCTGGCGAATTTGTCTGATGAACTGCAACTCTATCTGAACCGATATGAATGGTGTCAGAACGAGTATGGATACAAGGTGCCGGTATCGGTGAATGTCTATTTTGAGAAAGCGAAAGCCACCAGCCGGGAAGACCGATACGAATCCAGGTTTATTATTTCCAATCAATCGGATGTGCAGTATTCGGATTATCGCTGGGAATTTAATATGGATCAAAATCCCCGACTCGAGCATTCCGCAATCTACGATCCATTCACCGGACTAATTGATTTCTATATTTATCTGATATTAGGATTCGAATTTGACCGTATCGAAAAATTAGGTGGCAGAGATTATTTTCAAAATACACGAAATGTAGTGGAGCAAGCGAAATTCGGGCGATTCATACGGGGTTGGGATCGTCGAGAGAATATCCTTGATGATATTTTATCCGACGAAAATCAACCCATGCGGGAGATGAGGTTCTATTATTACACTGGCATTTATTATTACGAATTTCAGGAGCTTCCTGATGCTAAGCTGTATTTGAAGAAGGCACTAAGTTATTTTGAAAATCTTCCCGATGACGCAATGGAACGTTTCTATTCATTGAATTATCACCAGATGGGGCTGGCATTGAAACAATTGGAGATGCAGGGTGAATTGGAACTCTTGATGCGTATAGACAAAGTCCCTGAACATCGGATACATTATCAAGCGCAATGGGAAGAGTTGACCGGGAAATCACGATAACTTCGACCCCTGTTTAATGTATTAACTCAATCGACAAGGATGACATCTTTTTTTATTTTATGCTTGACTTTGGAAATAATAGGCATTATCTTGTTAGTTGTAGGGGTATATATAATCCGAAGGAGGAATAATGCATACTCGCAGTATTCTTGTCATTAGTATGGTGATTCTGGTTCCGCTTTTGTTGTGGGCTGGTGCGGACATTTTAGAGTTTACTGCCGAGCCACAGGGGGAATCTGCGGTGCTTTTAACCTGGCGCACGGGGGTAGAAGTCAGCTTGACAGTGTTTCAAGTACAGCGATCCACCAACGGCAATACATTTTACACCATTGGGAATGTGGATCCGACCGGTTCATATTCTGAATACCAATATTTAGATATTAATTTACTGAAACAGTCGGTTAAGACCTATTATTACCGGCTGAAGATGATAGATACCAGCGGGGCGGTAACCTATTCTGAAGTTCGGGACGTCACGTTGACATTTTCCGGAATTCAACAGACCTGGGGATCAATCAAGGCGATGTTCCGTTAGCAACATCAATTTGTGACTATTGTAAGCGGCTTTTATAGCCGCTTTTTTTATGCCCTTTTGTCAGGGTTTTTCCCGCCGACAGGCGGACCAGTCATTTGCCGGTCAATGATGTCTTCGACATCCAGCAGCCACCGGATAAAGAATTTGGCTTACAAGGTAAGATATTATAATAATTGGAATAGTCGATATTTAGGATATGCGTTAATGATGGAGAGTTGCCCCCGAGCATTCTAAATATGCATTTATCTTAAGTAGATGTGACGGTTAGATGTATCTTTGCTCACCGAGAATACGGTCCAGGGGATAATGCAATGCTTTGGCAGCCATTACACCGATAATCATCCCTCCCACTACGTCCGATGGATAATGTAATCCAAGATATATTCTGGAATAACACACCACTATCGCCAAAGTAAAAAACACCGGAGCAAGGTTTTCGAAATACCGTGACCAAAATACCGCCTGACCCACTATGTTAGCGGCATGGATGGAAGGGAAAGAGGGAGATTTGTTGTACTCAAGTACCGGCAGTTTCGAGGTGGTAATCCAACTATTTTCATAGAAGAGGTGAATCCCCGGCAGAACATTACAGGGACGTGTACGTTCAATAAGGGGTTTTAAGATACCATCAGACATCCGGTCGGTAATGATAAACATCACCAATGCCACCGAGGCGATAATCCTGCCGCGCTTTTTACCCCAGACCATCACCGCCAACCACAGCACTACCAACAACGGCATCCAGTTGTCCAAGTCGGACGCCACCGGCATAATATGGTCAAATATTTTATTGGCAAGGATACTGTTAATGAGTATGAACCAGTAGTCGTCGAAACTCTGCAGATTTCCAAAGAGGCTGAAATACATTTCTATCCTCGTTGATGTTAATTTGCAATCCCAAAAACAATATAACATTCCCGAGGGTAAAAATCAACGAGAAACTGTTACTTTTTTTCAGGACGACTTCCCGACGTCGATCATGATCTTATCATCCACATAGTTGGATTCATAGGGTCGGGTGATTTCCGCCAATTTCCTGGTGAATTCACTGATCCGCATGATTTGATCGTTGATAACTTCCAACTTCTCGCGTTGGTTTTGGTTCGATTCCGGGGTATCCGCCATCAACAGGTTCGTGTTGCCCATGATTATTCCCAGGGGATTATTGATTTCATGGTTTAGGGTGATAGCGGCTTGGGTGATGCCTTCCAACTTTTTGCTGAGCAGGGATTCAGCTTCCATACGTTTCAACGCGGTGATGTCGGAAATTACGGTCATCACCTGGTAGTGTTGATTGCAATCTGACGGTATAGGGATTAAGCGGATTAAGACATGTCGGTCATTGGGATGATTTCCGATAATATCTTCGAATTGTAAAGATTTACCTGAAGAAATTACCCGACGATATTCAGCTTCATGCCCCTGTTCGCAGAATCTCGGCGCTAATTTACAGAAATCCAAGCCCCCTTGCACGCTCCCTTTACATCCCAAAATTTCTCTACCCCATTTAGTAACGACATTGTTATGATCGATCAGTTTCAGGTTGTGGTCAACCACAAAGATGGCTTCGTCGATATGGTTCAACAGGGATTGGTAAAATTGGTTGAGATACTTGATGCGCAGTTCGGCTTCCTTCACCGCTTTCAATAGTTGTTTTTTCTCGAAACAACGCTTGATAATAATTCGTAATTTGCTATCATTTATAGGTTTCAAGAGGTAATCGTATGCTTCATTTCGCAGGGCTTCGATGGCACTTTCCAACGAGGCATATCCGGTCAGGATGATGACTTCGACGTCAGGCTGCAGTCGTTTCACCTTTTTTAACAGAGAGATGCCGTCCATACCGATCATCCTGAGGTCAGTCAGCACCACGTCGAATAGTTCCGATTTCAGGATTTTTAAGGCTTTTTCACCGGATTCGACGGTTTGTGTAGTGTATCCATCCTGGTCGAGTTTGATACTTAAAGTAGTGCGAATTAATTCCTCATCGTCCACGATCAGGATTTTTCCGGCTGTGGGATTTGTCATTTCCCGGGACTCCTTTGCGATAGGGCAGGCTTACGGTGAAGGTGCTGCCTTGACCGATTTGACTGTGGACCTCGATTTTTCCCCCGTGATGTTGTACGATATAATGGCTGACGGACAAGCCTAATCCGACACCCTGACCGGTGTCTTTGGTAGTAAAAAATGCATCGAATACATGTTCCAAAATTTCCGGGCTGATTCCGTGACCGGTGTCGGATATTTCCACCAAGATCCAGCGACCGCTTTTTCGGGTATGAATGCTAAGTTCTCCGCCTTCCGACATGGCTTGTATCGCATTGCCGATTAGGTTCATAAAGACCTGATGGATTTGATCCCGAGAACCGGACACTGTCAGCCGGCTTTTTGCGAAATCTTTTATCAGTGATACCTGAGCTTTTTTAATCTGGGGCTGCATGAAAGTTAGCAGGCTATTCAACAGAGTATTAACGTCAATAAGTTGTTCCTTTTCCGGAACCGGTTTATAAAGGTCCAGCATTCTCCACAACAGGTTCTTAACTCGTTCGATCTCATCCAATGACAGCGATACCAGTTTTTGCGATTGGCTGTTAGTGGCAACCTCATCGGAAATGATTTCCAGGGTGTTTTTGATGCCGTATAATGGGTTGTTGATTTCGTGAGCGATGGAGGCGGCAAGCTGTCCAGTCGCTGCCAGTTTCACCGACCGGATTAATTCCTTTTGAATGGCTTTATGGCTGGTGATGTCCTGTCCGATACAAAGGTAGGAACGTTCGGAAGTGGAAAAACCGTTTAAAGGTCTAACAATCAACTGCGCGGGGAAGACCTGGTTATTTTTTCGACGCAGCTGCAGTTCTTTTTCGTATTTACCGGACTTGGTAACGGTACGTTTCATCTTTCGAAGCCAGGCTTGGGAAGTATTCTTTACCGGATTGAAAACCGTGATGGATTCTTTTCCCACCAATTCATCGTGTTCATAGCCTAAGATGGATCGGGCACCCTCATTCATGGACATTAGAATACCATTGTCGTCGAAGGTGATGATAAAGAAATCTCTGGCAGCTTGCAGGATAGAATTCAATTTTTGAGTTGTGTCACGCAGCTCTCGGGTTTTTTCGTTTACCGTGTTTTCCAAGTTTTCCGCGTAATCCCGCAACTGCTGCTCCATTTTTCGGCGTTCGGTAATATCACGAATGGTACCCTGCGTTCCCAATAAGACTCCTTGGTCGTCGTACAAACCTCGAGCTTTCACTTCCACGGAGCAGCATTGATTGTCATTATCATCGGCTGGTCTTTTCATTAGACGGGCTTCCACCCAATGATCGGCGCGGGTGCCGGTGCGGCGTTCGGAAAAGATGCGACCGACACGGGGAAAATCTTCAGCATGAATCAGATCACGGTAATGGGTGCCAATGATTTGATCGGGTTGATAACCCACAGCATGGGTGATTTCATGGTTGATGAAAGTAAAAAAACCGTTTTGATCGAGGGAATAAATGATGTCGAAGCTGTTTTCGATCAGGGAACGGTATTTGGCTTCCGACCGTCTAAGGTCCTGAGTGCGCTGCTCCACCAGCGTTTCTAAGGTGTTTTGGTAAGCGAGGTTTTCCAAGTGCAACCGGCGGCGATCGAGGCATTTCTCCACTGCATGGAGGATTTCATCGGCTGGGAAGGGTTTGTCCATGTAATCTGACGCACCGATTTTCAGCGCTTGGAGCGCCAATTCATACTCACCGTAGCCGGTCATCATAATCACTTCGATGCTGGGATCTCGGTGTTTGACTTTGCTCAACAATTCCAGTCCACTCATGTTGGGCATATTGATGTCGGTGAGCACTACATCTACATTGAGACCCTGGGAGATCATATCCCAGGCTTCCACACCGTCTTCAGCGGTATGAACACAGTATTCCTTGGAGCGAAAGATACCGCTGATGGCACGGAGCATGGTTTTGTGATCATCGACTATCAGCACACTTTTCGGTTCGGCACCGATACCGGTGATGTCAAAACTGTCAGCATAAGTGACCGGAAGAGGTGTGCGTTTACCGTGAGTCTCCTCCGATGACGGCTGGGAATTTTGATCAGTTTGCATGATTATAGCAACAATGTGTTGGTGAGTGCAACCTTAACGCGATTTAAGTACAGGACACTGAATCCGGAATCGGTAGTTCGATTCGGAAGGTCGTGCCTACTCCCAGTTTACTTTCCACTGAGATGGTCCCGTGATGCTGTTCAATGATGTTTTGGCTGATGGATAAACCCAGTCCGGTACCTTCCCCTACATTTTTGGTGGTAAAGAATGGATCAAATATTTGTTCGATGACATCTGGATCGATGCCGTGACCGGTGTCCGATACTTCAATAATCAGAGCGGATTCATCGTCGTTTACCAGGACGGATAACTTAAGGATTTTACTCCAATCCTCCAGCGAGGTTTTTTGTTGTTTAGCATCTTTTTCCCGACGGTCCATGGCGTCACGGGCGTTGGTCAGCAGGTTGACCAATACTTGCTCGATTTGATTGATGTCGCCCATGATCAAGGGCAGGTTTTCGGAGATGTCCATTTGGATATCGATGCCGTGGATTCTAATCTGTTCGCCCAGGATGGAAAATACGCCGTCAGCAGCATCCTGTAAATTGATCGGATTGAATTGATCCGACCCTTGATAGGCGAATCCCCGCAGGTGATTTATGGTGTGAGACATCCTCTCCACCATGGATTTGATCATGTCCAGGTTGTTGTTCAAGGAATCATCGGTGAGTTCTTGCTTTTGTTGTAATAGTTTCAGCAGGTCAGCGGTAATGGAGATACCGTTGAGCGGTTGTTTCATTTCGTGAGCGATGCCGGCGGCGATTTCCCCCAAGGCAGCCAGCCGGGAGGAATGTACCAACTGGGCATCTTTGGATCGCAACTCCACCGTCCGTGTTTCCACCATTTCTTCCAGTTGAGTGTTGTACTGTTGGAGTTTATCCTCCAGTATTTTTTGGTCGGTGATGTCCACTCCGATAAACAAGGTTCCGTCGTGGTTTTTGGCATCGGGAATCGGGGTGGCGGTCCAGGAAATATGCCGCATTTCGTTTTTGGTGGTTCGGATGGACGTTTGAAACGTGGTACTGGATTCGGTGAGTTTCAGGGATTCAGTTTCAAAGGGAAGGCGGGTGCCGGGCGGGGAATTTGGCAGCAGCCTGTAGAAGATATCCAGTGATTCAGCTTCATCGGCGGATATTCCGGTGGTGATTTCGGCGAAACGATTCCACATGTTGATACTTCGATCCTTCGCTACGAAAAAGGCGAATACGTGGGCTGCATCCAGCATCACCCGGGAATATTCCGTGGCTTTCTTCAGTTCGAAACCGCTTTGCTTCACCCGCTTCTCTAACCCTTGAGCGTATTTTTTTACCCGGCTTTCCAGATTTCGGCGTTCGGTGACATCGTAGAAGGTGTAGATCATTTTACCGTCTTCGTCCTTTCCCGGTTCCAATGACGTAACATTGACGGATAACCACCGGCGATTGATACAGACATCATCCGGGGGTTGACGGCTTTCCAATAGGTTACGTGATTTTATTATAGGTTGGGCGTGTTTAACGATTTTTTTCAACTTGGTGTCATCATTTATGGAGCCGCCGATGATTTCCGTGTAGGATTTTCCCACCGTTTCCAAGGCAAATTCATTGATTTCCAGCACTTTGTTATTCTTATCGGTAAAGAAAATTCCGGCGTTGATCCCATTAATCAGTGATCTAAGTGTGTGGTGTTCGGATTCCAGCTTTTGGTGACTGGCAGCTACTTCCTGGTTCTTCTCTGCCAACAATTCGGATAGGCGCTGCTGATATACCTGGTTTTCCCGGCGCAAGTGGAACCGTTCCAGAGCTTTTTCCACGGTGCGTTGGAATACGTCCATGCGGAATGGTTTTTCCATGTAGTCATCAGCGCCTAATTTCAACGCGTTGCTCGCGATGTCGTAATCGGGGAAAGCGGTGATAATGATTACTTCGGTGTTCGGACGTAACTTCTTAATTTCACGCAGGATATCCAACCCGCTCATATCAGGCAGTTTGACGTCGGTAACTACCACGCCAAGTTTGTCATCCTGGCGAAATTGTTCGATGCCATCATTCCCGGTGCCGGCAGACACCACAGTATAACCATGGTTTTCAAGGTGCTCTACGCAAATTTTCGCCAGGGTATCCTCATCTTCGATGATGAGAATGCGATTACCGTTCATCACAGTCATTTTCGCCTTCCTTTAGGTATGGTGGGATCATTGTAAGCGTACAATTCCACTAATATGTAATAGCTGTATTAAAAAATTGCCTAATATCTTTGTCAAGAGATGGAATACGAATTCAATCTTTGGCTGGTTATATAATAATTCTTTATTGCTGTGGTTAAGGATTTGATTACCACTTCGGTTGTCGGGTGATTAATATAGCAACAATTGCCAAAATCAACCTACGAATTTCATTACTAATTTTTTCAGGGTATCCAAGTTAAATGGTTTCTCCAGAAAACCGTCCGCCTGGGCATTTTGATCGGAAAAGAACCTTCGGAGATGAGCGTAACCAGTGATAAAAATTACTGGTAAATTAGGATTGATTTCCTTAACCTCTTTCAAAAGCTGAAACCCGTTCATCCGGGGCATATGAATGTCGGAAATTATCAGGTCGGGTGGTTGTTCCATAACCATATCCAAGCCCTCTCTGCCGTTTTTTGCACCACTGACTTCATAGCCCGAGAACGACAGGAAACTGATGATAAGATCGCGGATAACCTCATCATCGTCCACCACTAGTACCTTTTTCTTTATGCCTTCCATTAATTAACGTCCTTTATTTTCGGTAAAAACCTGTTCGCTAACGTTTGGAATCGTCGATTTCCATGATATCGCCTAAGGATGTGGGTTCATCGATGTTCTGTTCTTCCTTATCGCCCTGTTGCTTTGAGCGCCCAAGATCAATCATGGTAACCCCTTTTATTGCATAATCCTTAACGATCGGTTTGGAAATCTGACGCAATTGCTTCATAATATCTTTAATCTTACTTACTTGACTGATTATGATGTCCAGGTACTGTTCGTCTTCCGGAGGCAGGTCTTTCAACTTATGTTTCAGGAATTGAGCATAGCCGAGGATGACACCGAGGGGTGTATTGATCTGGTCGTTTGCTGTAACTGCCAACTGGGTGATCACTCGGAGTCTTTCAGTCTTAATCAGCTCCTTTTCCAACCGTTTCGTGTTTGAAACATCCTTTTCCACCACGGACATTCCGATCACTTCACCGTCGGAATTGACGATGGAGGAATAGGTAGCGTTTACCGGGAAGACGGTTCCATCTTTTTTGCGGCGGTACACTTCCTTTTCGGTAAAGGCGCCATGCTGTTCCACAGTATGGAGTACCTCTTGAGCAGTGCGACTATGACTGGGTGGATCCACGAATTGGTCCACCGGTTTACCGATCACTTCGGAAGCCCGCCAGCCGTAGATTTTCTCGGCACCATTGTTCCAGACGATAATACGACTGTTTCGATCTATGGAAAAAATTGCATCCTGAGAATTATCGATCAAATTATCTAAGTAATCCTTGATTTCTCTTATGCTGTTAATTTTCTCACGGAATTGTTCATGAATTCGGCTAAGATTATAACGCCTAAGAGCCTTTTGACATATAAATGACAGTTCATCGACCGGCAGCGGTTTCTTTACATAATCATCCGCTCCGGCACAAATCAAGTCCACCACCAATTCCTCTTTCCCATGTGCCGTCATCATAATCACCACCACACCGGGAAACTGTTTCTTCGCCCATTTAAGCATTTCCATCCCAGACAACTTAGGTATATGCACGTCAAGGAATAGCACTTGAAAGTCGAGCCGGTTCATTTCTGCCTGAGCAAACTCCGGATCGTCGGTAACTACCACGTTATACGGTTCGTCCTCCAGGGCATCCTTGATTTGTGCTAATATCTCTTTATCATCATCCAATACCAGGACATTCCCAATGGTGCTGATTTTGTACCGGGATTTCTGGTCGCTGTCACTCGGATCAAGGAAGGCAAGTACTAATTCTATCAAACGATGTTCATCGTAAGGGGCTTGAATATAAGCATTGGCACCAACATAATTGGCTAATTGTTCGGCATCGATATCTCTATAGGTCGCGGAAATCAAGATTATCGGTACGTTTTCGTTATGGCAGAATTCACCGCTTCTTAAGATCCTGCATAGTTGGAATCCATCAATATGGGGCATGTTAATGTCAGAAATGACTAAATCAACACTGGAATCGGTCAAGATCTCCAGAGCTTTTTTCCCATCCTCGGCTTTCAACACATTTGGGAATCCGTGCCGGTTAAGCTGTGCAACCATCAAAGTCAGAATATCACGAGCATCGTTGACCACCAGGATAGTTTTCAGCAACGGATCCTGTGATTTTCCACTTTGATCAGTGGGATTACTATTCTGTGCTTTGGGTGATAGTTCAGTCATCTCATTTACACCTTCACGTGTATACTATTTATCAGATTGATATTATAGAGTTTGCACCAGCCGCGCCAGTTCTTCAACCGCATTGGTGATTTCTGTCCAATTTGTAACATCGGCTTCCTCTTCCAATCTTTCGCTGATATCAGACACTTCAGGGAAACCGTAGCTCCGCCCCGATCCTCTAGGCTTCTGGGCAGCCTGTCTCAATCCTTCCAGTTGCCGGTTATCGCACAGTTCTCTAATATGGTTGATTTTATCCGGGAGTTCCTTTGCATAGGGTTCCCTCAGTGATTTCAATACGGTATCTAAGCCAGTCATTTTTACTTTCCCTCCATGATATTAAGTTATTAGCGGTGTGAATTATTTAATTAATGGTCTCCTATAGTTCGGCGGAATCGAACGGCTTCAATCGGAATCTCCCTCGCTTCCGTCTCTATTTAACATCTGATACGCTCCATCATCAACCAAGGTTGATTCGCTTATACCGCTGCTTTCCAATTGCAGTTGCAGGGAATCGGCATCGCGGTCCGGCAAAATTACGGAAAAGCAACTACCGACACCGAGTTCGCTTTTCACTGTGATGGTTCCATTATGTTTTTTGATAATCGAATCACAGACCGCCAGCCCCAATCCTGATCCATCGACATCTCCAACATCGGGTTTGTCTATTTGGGTAAACTTGTCAAAAATGGTATCCAATTTTTCTGGAGGAATTCCAATTCCGGTATCCTTGATCTCGATTTGCACCGCCTCATTCAATTTGCTGGCGCGAACGGTAACTTCCCCTACTTCGGTAAATTTCAATGCATTAGACAGTAAATTCTGCAGTACTTGGACCATCCAGTCTCGGTCAGCCCAAACCATCAGCTCATCCGAAACCTCAATATTAAGCTTCACGGTACTGTCCTCAGAATAGTCTGCCAACTCCTCTATTGATTCCGACACGATGGTTTTTAAATGGCACTCGATAGGGTTAAATTTAATGCGTCCGCTTTCGATTTTGGATATGTCAAGCAGGTTATTGGTCATTTTTATCAACTGGGTTGCATTATGCAGGCATACAGCTAAGAATTGTCTGATGTTGGGAGTGACTTTCCCTGCTTTACCGTCCATGATCATAGATACAGAACCTTTTATCGGGGTCAGGGACGCCAGTAGTTCATGTGTTATAGCGGATATGAAGCTGTCCTTCATTATATCCAGGTTTTTCAGTTCTCCATTAAACCTATTTAGTTCTTCGTTTTTCTGTTTCAGCTCTATGGTTGCTTCAGAGAGTTTTTGCTTCAGTTCGTCCACGGATTCATGGACCGCTTTGGATTTAGTTTCCATCATCCCATTGATGATTAGTTCCTGCTGGACACATTTGTCCATAAGTCTCTGCTCCAAATTGATGCGGGGGGATATATCCTCGATCATCATCACCAGTGCATCGCTCCCTTGATAGGACACCTTTGTTGGTGTCAGTCTTACATGGAATTGCAATCCATCCTGATGAACCATGCGAATTTCTAGGTGATCGGAAGGAAAAGCATCGTTTTTTTGCTCCAATACGTACTGCTGCAATTCGGGGATATCTTCGTGCAGGATGGTTTTATGGAACGATTGCCCCAGCAGTTCGTCATGAGGATATCCGGTTAATCCCATGAAACCGGAATTAAAATAGCAGATAGTTTCATCCTTTATCAGCACTTGAGCATGTTTCGAATCATGGAAGGTCTGCACCATCAACTGCTGCAGTCCGATTGTCTCCCGGATTATGCTCCTGCTGTCTAAGTTATTTCGCACGAAGTCTTCCAAAATGCTGATGCGACGTTTAACATTATCGGAGTTGCCGCACAGCGCTATCCATCCCTGCTGAGTGGAGTCAAGCAGGCAAGATATCAACCAAAATCCATTGTATTCAAAAGGTTCCGGAGGATAAGCGTCGGAGGAAATTACTCGGTATTCAGGGATCCAACAGGGCTCTTGCTCTTCGGAGGATTGTTCCTCAAGCCAATTCCATTCCAACAGAGTATGCTGCCAGTTTTTCGGGGATTCAATGCCTCCCGGGATCGTTATCAGGGCGTGGACGACTTTCGCTCGGGCTGGTAATCCCATGGGCGATCTATAGACAACACTGGTAGTGTCAGCCGCCTCGAGCATCAATACCGCTCGAACGTCTGCCAGATCTAAGATTGCTTCCAAGAACATGCGGTCTGTGGAATCTTGATCGCACCTGCTGTCCAATAAGGATTCAATCAGCCGGTTCGCCCAGGAAAATGTGCGATCCAACTGATCTGGTTCATCGGAACGATGCGGGCGTTTTTGTAGCAGACATCCCGCTGCCGCCCCGACAATTCCTATTGCGATACCGATCAGGATCCAATACATGGTGCGTTATGTCCCTTTACCTGCTGTTCTATCCGTGTTTGGCAATACCGCCAACGGCATTATTAGTCTAACATCTGATCTATTTATTATTTCTTAATTTATTTATCGTCCAGCACAATTAGATTATCAGCATTGGATTTCGATTTCTCGGCACCATCGATCTCTGTATTTTCACAATGTGGGGTAGCGCGACCACGACTGATCACCACCGAAACCTCATTGCCGACTTCGTTGTATTGTATGTGATCTACATAATGTCTCACCAGGAATACACCTCGTCCACCTTCGTTTTCCAAGTCGGCGGGAGTATTCCGAGCCAGCACTCTTTGCCAATTAAATCCTTCACCCTGATCTTTGACGGTGATGGCTATTTTTTCCGAATCCAATACTACTTTTATCAATACCGTTTTATTATCATCCTCTTTATTTCCGTGGATGACGGCATTCAAGAATAACTCATCCACGGTTAAGGGGATATTCATGGCCACTAATTTGTCCGGGAATCCCATTCTGCCGGCGAGATCAGCGATCATGCAGGCGATTTCTTCCATCAGCTCTTTACGACTGGGCAGAACGAAATGCAGTTGCTGCACCAAGTAAGGTTGAATGGATTTCGTATCCGCGGGGATAGTACGAGCTCGGGTACCGGTATTAATTATTTTGGTGATTTCGTCAAGACTGAAGGGTTTATTTACGAAATTATAGGCACCCTGTTTTAAGGCTTCTTCGATTACTTCATTAGTCAGGAGACCGGTGGTTAAGATGGTCAGGATTCTGGGATAGCGATCGTTGATATAGCGGATCATTTCCAGACCGCTGACTTCGGGCATTATCATGTCGATAATCACGAAATCGAACTCTGTAAGTTCAAGACACTTTTTGGCTTCAGTGGCAGACAAGCAGGTCTTTACTTGATGTCCCGCCATTTCCAAGGCAATTTTCAGGAGTTCACAAATTTCGATTTCGTCATCTATAACTAATATTTGGCTCATCAATCGGCTCGCCTATGTGTTTTTACCCATAATTTCCGGTCTAATATTATTTCTGTGAGTGATCGTTCTTTTTCCTTTTTCCGTTACAATTATTTTCGGGCGACGAAATTTCCATCACCAATATTGACAGATCATCATCGATGGAATCCTTACGTCGAAAGTTCTTCGCGTCCTTTATCAACAAGTTAGGAAGTTTCTTGAGCGGTTCCTTATGATGCTTTCGTAAACTCTCACGCAATCGTGACAATCGATACGCCTTTTGTTCAGGATTCCGGATTTCGATCAGCCCATCGGTGTAACACAGCAACCGATCCCCGGGATGCAAGTTCACCGACCGCTTTCGATAGGTGGTATCGGTATCGAAACCGACCAGGAATCCGGTAGTACTTAATGCCCTCAGGCGTGATGTGCTTGCTTGCACCAGTATCGGTGGAGGATGTCCCGCCAGCACATACTCCAGTTTCAGGGACTCGGGATAAATCCTGCCCAAGAATAGTGTTAAGTATTGATGTTTCTCAAATATGCCCTTTAATTCACGGTTTAATTGGTTGACGGTTTCCGCCAAGTCTTTGGGACGCCGCACCCATCCCCCGAGCAAGACTTTCAGCACCGCGGTACCGAAAGCTGCCGGTACCCCGTGTCCTGATACATCGGCGATGACGATACCGATGGAACCGTCTTCCAAGCTCATGACATCGTAGAAATCACCCCCTACCTCGTAGGTGGGAACATAGCGGGCGGCAAACCGGCAGAAATCCCTGGTAGGAAACCTACTGGGCAGCAGGTTAGACTGGATGATCCTGGCGATATTTAACTCGCGATCGATCCGTTTCTGCCGCGCCATTAAGTTCTTTCCGGTTTCCTGAAGCGATTCACGTTCTTTTTCCACCCGTTGGTATAGTTGAGCATTTTCCAGAGCCAAGGCAGCCTGGCGTGAGGTGATTGACAGCATCTTCAGTAGCTGCGGTGTGACTTCGGTCTCCTCGACGTCGGACCAGAGGATCATCATGCCCAGTATCCGCCGTGCCGTTGCTAACGGCACCAGGATGGTTTTCAGATTTTCCGGATCGGACAAGTTGGGGACTACGGACGGTCGACGGGTTTTCAGTACCCAGGGGAAGATTCCGCAGTCGATTTGAGCGTGCATCTCCTGTTTGACCCAGGACTTTCTGTTCCGAGGAACCACTCGGGAAATTCGAAACTGGTAATCCGACGGATCAACCATGGCTAACGCTAATCCTTGCACCTGCAACAGGTTTCGGGCTTCGGAAAACAGGGTGTCGTGAATGCGATCGGTTTCGGTGGTGACATCATTACGACCCACGAAATCGAACAGCGCTTCCACCCGTTCCAGGGATTCCACCAGAGCTCGATTCAGCTCTTCGAGATAAGCAATGCGCTCTTCTTGCTTATCGATGGTCTTCGATTGTGCCGTACATGTTCCCAGCGACATAAGGAAACCCGGTTTTTGGGGTTGATGATCGAATAATAATGGTAATGTTGGAGTATTCATCCTTCCAACTCAAATAACGACATCACTTGTGGGAATTCATCCTCCAATTGAGCCAAGATGGACTCTAATGTCTTGGGATTCAACGCCAATAGCTCCCAACTCCATGGATCTAATTCCGGCATCACTCTATCACCGCCGCTTCCAATGCGTTTCGCTTTGGCTAAGATGTCGGCAAAGTGTACGATCGCCGTCTCCCGCCCATACTGACCGGCTGAAGCCGGATGGTGGTGATTGGCGATGATGCTTATCAGTTTTTCCGGTAACTTCCAATGCCGTGCCAGTAGTTGTCCCAACACCGTATGATCGCAATCGAAGACATCCTGTTCAGCGGTATAGAAAGTAATGTCTTCATTCAACGTCCGACGTAAGATTTCCCGGTACTCATCATGGAAATACCGATCCATCACTACTTTACCGATGTCGTGCAACAACCCGGCTACGAATAATTCCTCCAAATCTGAATAGCCTATAACCCTGCCGATCATCCGTGATGCGATGGCGGTGGCAATGGTATGGCGCAACAAGTCCACACGATCGAATCCTTCGATTTGGTCCTTACCAAACAGGTCAAACACTGCGGTGGATAGCAGCAGTTGTTTGATGGAATTGAACCCAAGGATCACGATGGCGGTGGTGATTTTCGTGATTTCACTGGGGAATCCGTAGTAGGACGAATTCACCAGTTTCAACAGTCTGGCGGTCAATACCTGATCGTGTGCGATGACCTCGCCCATATCTTTGGCTGATATCCGAGGATTATTGACCATTTCGGTCACTCGCAACACCACTTCAGGCAAGGTTGGCAGGTCCCGGATTTGCCCAATTATCTCCTCATAAGCCAATTGGTTTCGAGAGGATATAGTCCTCTCGATGGTGTACGGCTCTAAGGGAGTATTAATTCTGGTCATCGGGGACTCAGGGGATTTAGTGCCTGATTCTTCACGATTTCATATATCATCATCATCACAGGCTGGTCTTGGACCGTGGAAAACAGGCGTTCCAATTCCTCCACTGTTTCCTGCTGGTACAGATCGTCGTCATCGAACCCAGGGGTTACCTCTCCGTTTTCCCCCAATACGGTTACAGTCTTTATCCCCCAAGTCTTTAGTGTCACTACATTTTTTTCGGTGATTTTGACACCAGACTTTAAGAGAGTATTGCCCAGAAAATTGGTTACTGGAAGTTCTAAGATTTGTCCGGGGCGTAATTTACTGACCGGAATTACGGGCATATGATTTCCTGGAATCGTTTAACCGCTTCGATTTCATCAGATAGCAAATCGATTTTGGTATGTAACCCCGCATACTGGAAGAGATCACGGACAGCTGGCTGCAGGCGTATTGCTTTGATGTCGCCCCCTCGATCACGAGCCTTCTGCACCGCCCGGAGCAGGTGAGCAATTCCGGCACTGTTGATCAGTGTAACTCTCCGAAAATCCAGGATTAAGTTACATTTACCGGAATCTCTAAGAGCACCAATGGTTTGACGCAAGCGGTTCAGATCTTCGTCACTACGTAGATATACCGGCAAATCCAGGATGATTACGCCGTCGGTCTCACGATGATTCCATGCCATAACAATCTCCACAATGGGGGTTGACATCCATGCGAAACAATAAGTCGCAGTTTCTGTTACTCATTGGGCTCTTCTACCGTTTGTGGTTGGATCAAGGGTAGCAGATATTCCAAATCCTCCAGTTCGATCGGTTTGATTAGAAAATCCGCAGCACCCAATCCAATGGCTTCCTTCGCTGTTTCCTGCGCGGAATATCCGGACATCGCCACTATTCTTGCGTCCGGGTAAAGGGAACGAATAATCTTCGACAATTCCAAGCCGTTCATCCCTGGCATGCAGATGTCAAGGAATATGATGTCGGGAGCAAGTTTTTGCATGATCTTAAGTGCATCCTCACTTGAGGCGGCTTGATAGGTTTCGTGATTTCGAGAATCCAGGAATCCGCACAGCACTTCACGGAACTCTTTGTCGTCATCAACTACCAAGATTTGACAGGGTGTTTCTGGTGCCATGAGTACCTTCCTTGTTTAGTATAAATGTCAGCAAAGTGTCACTGCCCTCCACGAATAAAGGTATTTTCCCTTCTTCGACACTATTATACCGCCCCTATGTCCTTTTCTGGCGGTGATAATAGGTGCGTCCCGACAAGCGTTTCACATGATCGCGCTGCCGGTGGAAATTAAATACAACGATTTCTTTTCGATAAACGTCCGAGATATTTACAAATCGCATATGCAAGTAGCAGATGTCGTCGGGAAATTTTTGGAGGTTAACTATCTCCCCGATGATATTCTCCATTTCGATGCGGGTGGGCAATTCGAATTTCATTTGTAACTGATCGCCTCTTTTGCCATAACGGCAGTAGTCTTCCTGTCCGATTCTAATTTTAGCGCCCCCGGCGCTGATGTTGATTATTTCCCCTTTGATGATCGTGGGTTTTTCACCATTGGACGGGGGGAAGCTGGTCAAATCCACTTCAATGGAGGTATCCACCCGGTAGTATTCCCTGCGCTGACACCGCACCACATTCTGTGGCTCCGCCAGGATCAGGCAGGGCATGTTGATTTGATCCTTACCGATGATGTAGCTCTCGAATTCATAGGATCCATCGGATCGGTGGAAATGAATCCTCATATTGGTCCCGACTTCCAAGTGAAGGATGTGCTGGTCAACTATCGGCTGGTCCACCCGCAGTCGTCCCGCTTCAATGTCCTGTACCCGAACTAAAAAGTGCACCTCGCGCCCATTTTGGCTCACGATACATTCCAACCGTTCTCGGATTTTGAAGTCTGCTGCTTTCACGGTGTTCACTCTTTCTGTTAAAACTTGATGAAAAATCGAAAGTGGTGCATCAGGTTGCTCACTTAATTATACCAGGTAATATAGTCACATTACCAAATCGGCTTTTTATGACTCAAACCCGTTATCCCTTTGGCACAGGTATATTATAAATATCGGTCAGTATTTATTCATACTTTATAAAATTAA
>CBDVBD010000033.1:0-24189 GCA_965372135.1 uncultured bacterium
TACACAGTGTTGATTGTTGTGAGCCGGGGATTTTGGAAAACGTAATGAGGCGGGTATGGATGAAGATGGATTTTTAGAAGTTAGAGGATTAAAGAAATATTTCCCCATCAAGCGCGGTATATTGTCGCGTGTGGTGGGGCATGTGAAAGCGGTGGATTCGATTTCGTTTGCCATCCGTCGTAGCGAGACTATGGGATTAGTGGGGGAATCTGGGTGCGGGAAAACCACCGCCGGCAGGACAATGCTGCGGTTGATCGAACCGACGGAAGGGGAGGTAATTTTTGAAGGAACTAACGTGTTTGAAGCTCGTCGGAGCGAGTTGCTGCACCTACGTCGGCAAATGCAGATTATTTTTCAGGATCCTTACAGCTCGTTAAACCCACGGATGACGGTGGGCGGGATGCTGACAGAGATCATAAAGTATCATAAGCTGGCATCATCGACGCGGGCAATCAAGGATCGAGTGGCGTATATTTTGAATGTAGTGGGGTTGGACCCTCAGCATGCGATGCGGTATCCTCATGAGTTTTCCGGCGGGCAACGACAGCGGATTGGGGTTGCTCGGGCGTTGTGTGTGGAACCGAAGTACATTGTGTGTGATGAGCCGGTGTCGGCTTTGGATGTGTCGATTCAAGCTCAGATATTGAACTTGCTGCAGGATCTTCAACAGCAGTTCAGTTTAACGTATTTATTTATCGCCCACGATCTCAGCGTGGTGGAGTATATCAGCGACCGAGTGGCGGTGATGTACCTGGGCAAAATAGTGGAGATTACGGAATCCAAGACATTATATCAACAACCGCTGCACCCATATACCAAGGCGTTGCTGTCAGCGGTTCCGATTCCGGATCCGGATTATAAGACGTCACGGATTGTGTTGACCGGCGACGTGCCCAGTCCGGCGGCTGTTCCGCCTGGGTGTCCATTTCATCCACGGTGTCCGGAAGTGAAAGAATTTTGCAAGGATACAGTTCCCGATTTACTGGATAAGGGGTCGGGACATTTCGTAAGCTGCTTATTGGTGTGACTATGAGGAGTGTTAAGGACATATTTTTCAGGAACTACAAAGTTAAGATCAGCCTGTTTTTGGTGGCGGTGTTTTTGTGGTTCTTCATTATGGTGGGTGGGGAATACGAAGCGGAGTTCGATATTCCCTTGGAAATAGTGGGCAAGCGTCCGGTAAAGGTGCTGGTTGATGAGATACCGAAAACGGTGAAGATACAGTGTATCGATACCGGGAAACAACTGTTGTTGTTTCAGTTTTTTTCCCATGCCGTACTGCGTTTGGACATCTCCACCATCAATTATTTCTATGATTTTCCAATCAGCGAAAGTCAGATCTTTTTACCGGGCGGGTTTTATCCTCGGAGGTTCAGCATAGTCTCGCCGGATACGGTGCCGATCCGGTTGGATGATATGGAAATTGCGCGTGTCCCGATTCAGTCAAATGTGTCGATTGTGCCCAAAGCAGGATATGTGTTAGTGGGGAACCTGGAGTTATCGGAAGATACGGTGTTGGTGCGAGGTGCTCGCCGGATCGTTCGTACACTGCGTGAGGTACGTACAGATTCTGTGGTCTATAAGGATATTAGTGGGGAATTCCGGGCGGAGGTGGCGCTGGCGATCAAGGAAGAGGGTATTTTCTATGATTTGGAAAAAGTCGAAGTCCGAGCGTTGGTTGATCGATTAGGGGAGATTGAGATTCCTCTGATACCGGTGTATCTGGAGGCAGTGCCCAGTGGTCGGCAGGTGATTTCCGAGCCACCTAAGATTACATTGAAGGTTCGCGGGGCGGTCAGTTTGTTGAAAGGGCTGCGTGAGGATTCAGTGCAGGCAGTGATTAATTTTCAAAGAACTTGGACACCACTGAATAAGATGTACACTCCACAGGTAGCGTTACCGTCGGGGGTGGAATTAGTGAGTATGTCGCCGGAGCAGGTCGAGTTGAAGGTGATCAGAAGGGACTGATTCCGGTGCTAATATTGGGTATAGAAAGTTCTTGTGATGAGACATCGGTGGCGTTGTATGATGGGGAGAAATACCTGCATCGCACTACCACACAAGAGGTACATAAAGCCTGGGGTGGTGTGGTGCCGGAGCTTGCCAGCCGGGATCATCTACGGTTGATTATTCCGCAGTTGCAGCAGCTTATGCAGGAATGGGGTGCAGAATACAAGGATATTCAAGGGATTGCTGCGACCGCCGGTCCAGGGTTGGTTGGAGCTTTGTTGGTGGGGCTGCACACGGCAAAGGGGTTGGCAATGGGATTGGATGTGCCGTTGATTGCAGTTAACCATTTGGAAGGGCATTTATGGGTGCATCAGTTAGAGGGGGAGGATATCGATCCACCGTTTTTGGCGTTGATTGTGTCCGGCGGGCATACGGAATTGGTTCGGGTGGCGGATTTTGGTCATTATGAGATTTTGGGTCGAACCAGAGATGATGCAGCCGGGGAGGCTTTGGATAAAATCGGAAAATTGTTTGGGTTAGCCTTTCCTGCCGGTCCGGAAATCGACCGGATTTCTCAGACGGCGGATCGGGAGGTATTTAGATTTCCCCGGGGGATGATCCATGATGGGTTAGATTTCTCGTTCAGTGGATTGAAGACTGCGGTTCGGATTCAGTTGGAGCAGGATCGGGAGGGGATGCTGGATAAGAGTAATGACGTGCTGGCGGGGGTGCAGGAAGCAGTGATGGAGGTGTTAGCGACCAAGGTAGCTCGGGCTGTGGACGTAACGGGAGTCGACAAGGTTTGTGTTTCGGGGGGTGTGGCAGCTAACAGTAGGTTACGAGAGATGATGTCGGGATCCGCTGAACGGGAGGGTTTTCGGGTCAGGTTTCCAACTCACGGTTTATGTACGGATAATGCAGCGATGATAGTATGGGTGGGACGACAACGATTGATAGCTGGAGAACGGTCAGGATTGGATTTTTCGGTGAAGCCGGGGTGGGCATTGGAAACATTGGTGTGTAGCCATCAGTAACAACATCACCCAATCTTTTTGTTAATTGATACTTAGTTTCCTCAATAACTTCTCGATAACTTACCGGTAACAATTTGGTTTATCCGATATTTGCAGTGGGAATTCATTTCGATCAACATCCGTTATTATTAATCGGATTGGTGGTTGCGGCTGCGGCGTTTACGGTGTGGGTGTATCGGCATACAGTGCCACCGGTTGCGGCTTGGAAGCGTACCATTCTGAAGATATTCAGGGTAATGAGCTTAGCGATCTTGTTATTGTTGCTGTTTAAGCCGGTGATGTCCTTGTTCACGCAGGAAACAGATATTCCAATTCTGGCGGTGTTGGTGGATGATTCCGCCAGTATGGGGCTTCCGGAATCGAACGGAATGCGGTCAGAAGTTGTTGATAATGTGTTAGATGATCCTGTGTGGGCGGAATTGGACGAAAGGTATGATATTCGGTATTTTGCGTTTTCCGATTCGGTGCGAACTTGGAGTCATGATCAAGGTGATAGTTTAGGATTCGATGGAACCGGGACGAATCTAAGCAGTGCTTGGCAGCGGGTGGAATCCGGGCTTCGGGAGGGGAATTACGCTGCAGCGGTGATTTTATCCGATGGGAATAATAATGCCGGTGAGAATCCGGTACGGCAAGCGCAATATTCCACGGTACCACTTTTTACGGTGGGAATTGGCGATTCTACCCCGGCTCGGGATGCGATGGTGGTACAGACTATCACCAACGAAATATGTTACGCGGATGATGAGGTGCCTTTGGATGTGCGAGTGCGGGGCGTGGGGATCCAGGGGGAAACATCGGTATTGACATTATTGGGTCCCAGTGGGGAAGATTTAGGCGCCGAACCGGTGAGATGGAAGGACGACTTTTTCGAGGAAACCATCCGATTCACTTTTGTACCCAAGGAACCGGGGACATGGAAGTATCAGGTATCGTTGAGTAACTCCCTGGATGAAATGACCACTGACAATAATCGGAAGTCTTTTTATATCAAGGTATTGGAAAGTAAGGTGACTGTTTTGATTTTGGCTGGAGCACCAAGCTTTGATTTAGAGTTCCTGATTAAAGCGTTGGAAAAGAATCCACAGGTATCGTACGTTTTACGGACGCTTAACCAGCACGGTGATTATTACGAAGGGTTGTTTCCCAGCCGGGATGATATGTCAGGTACGGATTTGATAGTGTTTCATCACTATCCGACTGCGACTACGAAATTGGGTGATTTGCAGCGGGTGATGGGGGCAGTGACCGCACATGATATTCCGGTTTTGTTCTTGATGGGACCGGAAGTGTCACTCAGGAAGGTGGATGTGGTATCGGAAATCCTGCCGGTCCGACCGGTTAGGTTTCGGGGTAAGACTATCGAAGTGTCTTGCACCGGGGCTGCCAGTCATTTGATATTCGAGGATGACGCGGGAAATCCTTGGGTAGCATGGGAAAAGCTTCCGCCGTTGTGGGCGATGCCGGGGGTGTTTAGTGTCAAACAAGGTGGGCAGATGATCAGTGAGGCGCTGCCGGCTACAGGGAATGCGCCGATTCCAGTGGTGGTGGTGCGGAAAGCAGGATTAAGGAAATCCATGGCTGTATGTGCGTGGGGATTATGGAAGTGGGGATTTCAGGCATCATTAGAGTCATCCGAGACGCTGGATACTTTCTTAGATCGAAGTATTCGATATTTGGTAACCAGGGAAGAAGACAAGCTGCTAAGAATTACCACCAGCAAGCCGATTTATCAGGGCGGGGAGACGGTGCATTTTTCGGCGCAGGTGTATAACGAAGATTATCAGCCGGTGGATGGTGCGGAAGTTGAGGTGAGAATTTCAGCGGGGGATGAGACGGTGCGGCTGGTGCTTGATGGGGAAGGGAATGGGCGGTACCGCGGGGATTTATCGGCTTGGACGGAAGGAGAATACACTTTCGAGGGTAGAGCCAAGCGAAGGGGATTGCTGGGGGAGGATCGAGGGAAGTTTACGGTGGAGGCGTTTAATATTGAGTATTTGAATACCGCGATGAACGTGTCGCTGCTACGTACGGTGGCGATTCAATCTGGGGGGGAGTTTCACACGCCGGAAACAGTTGGGGAATTAGCAGAGGAGCTGCAGTTTCCCGCCAGAACCCGGACGGCATCGTGGGAAATACCGGTGTGGAATCGAGCGTGGTTGTTGTGGGTGTTGATCGGGCTTCTATCATTGGAATGGCTGATCCGGAAACGGAGCGGGATGTTGTAGCCTGATATTTTTCTAATTATGCATACAAGTTTCATTCATTTGTTTACCTGTAGAAACTCAGGTGTTAATTATGTCAGTAATGAAAGATAAGATCGAACGATTGCGGGCATTGAAGGCTCAGGCAATGCTTGGCGGGGGTCAGGAACGGATCGATACCCAGCACAAGAAGGGCAAGTTGACGGCTCGGGAACGAATCGATTTGCTGATGGATGAAGGGACGTTTCAGGAAATCGATATGTTAGTGACCCACCGGTCCACCGATTTTGGGTTGGATAAACAGCGCATTTTAGGGGATGGAGTGGTGACCGGGCATGGGTCGATTAACGGCAGACTGGTGTTTGTGTTCAGCCAGGATTTTACCACGTTCGGGGGGTCATTGTCGGAGGCGCATGGTGAGAAGATTTGTAAGGTGATGGATTTGGCGGTGAAAGCCGGTGCTCCAGTGGTCGGTTTGAACGATTCCGGGGGAGCACGGGTACAGGAAGGGGTGGTGTCTTTAGGGGCGTATGCGGATATTTTCCTTAGGAATACATTGGTGTCGGGAGTGATTCCGCAAATTTCGATGGTAATGGGACCGTGTGCTGGTGGTGCGGTGTACAGCCCTGCAATTACAGATTTTACGTATATGGTGCGGGGAACTTCGTATATGTTTGTAACCGGACCCAAGGTGGTCAAGACGGTAACTCATGAGGAAGTAACTTACGAGGAGCTGGGCGGAGCGGATACTCATGCCACCAAGAGTGGGGTGGCGCATTTCGCCTGCGATACCGAAGTGGAGGCGATTGAAGGAGTCAAGAAATTATTGTCGTACATTCCGCAGAACAATATGGAGGATCCCCCGGTGATTCCCACCGATGATCCTGAGAACCGGCAGGATCCGGAATTGGATGATATTATTCCGGACAATCCGAATAAACCGTACGATATTCGGGATGTGATTCTGCGGGTAGTGGATGAGGGGGATTTCTATGAGGTGCATGAGGATTTTGCGCAGAATATCGTAGTGGGATTTGCCCGGTTAGGTGGGATGTCGGTAGGGATTATCGCCAACCAACCGGCGCATTTGGCAGGAGTCCTGGATATCAATTCATCGCGGAAAGGGGGAAGGTTTATTCGATTCTGTGATGCGTTTAATATTCCGATTTTAACTTTTGAGGATGTGCCGGGATTCCTGCCGGGAACCGATCAGGAGTGGAACGGGATTATTGTCAACGGGGCGAAGTTGTTGTATGCGTATTGTGAGGCAACGGTACCGAAGGTGACGGTGATTACGCGTAAGGCTTATGGGGGCGCATACGACGTGATGAATTCCAAGCACATTCGGGGAGATATGAATTTCGCATGGCCTTCGGCGGAGATTGCAGTGATGGGTCCAAAAGGGGCGGTGGAGATCATTTTTTCCAAGGAGATTAAAGCAGCGAAAAATCCGGAAGAGGTAGCGACGAAAAAAATCGCCGATTATACCGAGAAGTTTGCCAGCCCATATATCGCTGCGGAACGGGGGTATGTGGATGAGGTAATCGAACCCCGGCAGACCCGACCGCGGCTGATCAATACCTTTCGCATGTTACAGAATAAAGTGGATACTGTTCCAAAGAAGAAGCATGGGAATATTCCTTTGTAACAGTGCACATGTGCATTATTATCAATATATCGTGGTTTTTATAGTATATGTGGTTTTTTCATCATAGAGAACTGTTCCTGCCACAGCGCATCCGGCTTGCTATTTTGGCGCTAATTGTAGTGGTGTTGATGGGCTCGGTGGGGTATATGGTTATCGAGGGGTGGGGTTTTTTCGATTCGATATACATGACGATAATTTCCCTGAGCACGGTGGGTTTTGGGGAAGTGCATGAGATGTCCCGGATTGGCAGGCTCATGACGATTGCGGTGATTGTGTTGGGGATTGGAGTGGGGGGATATACGATAGGGACGGTTACGGCGTTTTTTGTGGGGGGTGAGGTTCGAAATGTACTAAGAGGACGACGGAGGTTCCGAATGTTGGAACGAATTGAGAATCACATCATTGTGTGCGGGTACGGGAAAATCGGGGTGTAGGCAGCGAAGGATCTGCTGGCAGCTAATCAGACGGTAGTAGTGATTGAACAGGATCGCGATGTACTGGTTCGGGCGGAGGATGACGGTTATTTAACAGTAGCAGGTGATGCAACCGATGATGATATTTTGCACGAGGCAAGATTGAATCATGCTCGGGCGATTTTGTGCTCATTGAGCGGCGACCATGCTAATTTGGTGGTGGCATTGACCGCACGGAGTATCAACTCGAAAATTTTTATAGTCGCCAGAGGATCGGATGTGGATTTCGAGAAACTGCTGGTACGCGCGGGGGCGGACCGGGTCGTTTTGCCGTACCATATTGGGGGGAAGCGGATGGCGAGTATGGTGGTACGTCCGGAGGTGGTTGATTTTCTGGATGTGGCATTCCATGATGAGGAATTGAACCTTCGATTGGAAGAGTTTGAGATCTCCGGCGGGTGTCCATGGGATGGGAAGACACTTTTGGAATCGAGGATCCGGCAGGAAACCAAGGGTGCTTGGGTGATGGCGATTAAGAAGCCTGGCAAGAAGATGATTATTAATCCGCCCACGAATACGGTGTTGGAAAAGGGTGATCGGATGGTGGTGTTAGGCAATCAGGATCAGTTGGCGAAGATGAGAGCATTTTCCTGTGTCAAGCCGCATTTTGATTAGTTTCACCTGGGGTTTTTGTTAATTTCAGCAGGTAATTCATTGTAGTTTCAATCGTCATTAATGGATAATAACATGTTGTTTGTTTATCGGTCGTTACGTTGGCATCTTGTGGGTTTGATATTCATAGTGGGGATGGTGTTGGATGCGATAGCAGTGGATCCGACTGCACCAATTCCACCAATGTTCGTTACATCTTTGTCATCTTCTATACATAAGGATATTTCTTCGGCGTTGGTATTGGATAATGGGATGGAAGTGGTGTTGATCGAGAATCACGCCAATCCGATGGTGGCGTGTTTCGTAATTGTGCGATGCGGGCAGCGGGACGAAACAGAAGATGTCGCGGGAGTGAGCCATTTTCTGGAACATGCGATTTTCGATGGAACCGAGAACCGGTCGAAGAAACAGCTCTATGATGATTTTGACTTTTTGGGCAGTTATGTCAACGCCAGCACTAAGCATGATTTTACGGAGTTTTTCATTTTAAGTCCCAAGGAGAATTTTCCAGCATCATTGGATTTGTTACGGGATATGATATTTCATAGCGTGTTTCCAGCGGATACGTTGGAGCAGGAACGGGGGATTGTGCTGGAAGAGATCGGCAAGGATTTGGATCGACCATCGGAGCAGGCGGACAACCTATTTTACCGGATGATGTATCAGGGAACACCGTACCGACATTCGATTTTGGGGTCAACGGCGGGGATTGGGGCGATTTCCCGGGAAGAGGTTGTTGATTATTATCAGACGTATTATGTGCCGAATAATATGATTTGTGTGGTGATTGGGGATTTTCAGCCAAAGGAGATGATGGGGGTGGTAGATGCAGCTTTTGGACAGTACCCTCCGGGGGAAGTGCCAGAAAAGGAATTGTTGAACTTATCGTCGTTTTTTACCACCGCTGCCAACCGGATTGTGTTTTATCGAGGGGACGTGGATAAGTGTTATTTGAGGGTGGGGATTGAGGCGCCGACAGTATGGTCGGAAGACTATTATGCAATGCAGGTGTTGATCGATATCCTGGAAACACAGCTTGAGGATAAACTGATTACACCCGATGATTCGTTAATCACCGGTGTTTCTATGCATTATTTTGAAGATCGGGATTTTGCGACGCTGAATTTCTACCTTGATGTGCCTGCCAATCAATCAGTATATAATGCATTGATTAAATTCCATACTAAATTATCACAAATACGTAACTGGATCACGGAAGATCGGGTAGATGCGGTGATGCAGGCACGGCTTGCTGAAGATATTTTGCAGGGGCAGCGGCTGCATATGTACGGGATGCTGAATTCCCATGTTTTTGCCCGTGGTGGGTATCCGTTGTGGAGGTACTGGGATACTAATTTTGGGGCTGTTACTGTCGATCAATTACATCAGGTGGCGGATAAAGATCTAATTGATGCACCATTTATTGCCACTTGTTTAGTGCCGTTTCCAGAGGTGTTGGATACGGAGACGATGGAGCCAGCGGAGACCTTGATATTGGAAGCTACGTTGGATAACCGGATGCGGGTGATTATCCAACAGAATATGGATGCTCCGATTTTCGCGGCTCATCTATTGGCGAAAGGTCGTGCGTTTCATGAAGGGAGGGAACGTGCCGGGTATGCAGATATGATTCACCGGATGTTTTCCGATGGGTCGCAGATAGTTGGCGATATGTCGTTAAGTGATGCTCTGCAGCAAATTGGCGCGAATTTGGTGACCACAGATATGGCGTTTATACCTTATGATGATTATCGGACTACGCCGACACATTCATTTGTACGGTTGGAATGTTTAGATGATTTTAGGAATGAGGCGTTGGATATATTGGGGCAAATTGTTACCCAGCCGAATATTACTCCAGAGTCATTGAGTAAAGTAAAGCAGGAATTGACAGGGATCGTCTCGTCTAAGGAAGCTCGAACGACATGGAAAGCGGATCGATTATTTGTGCGTAAGATACTGGGAGATGATCATCCTTTAGCCCAGTCGGAATTCGGAACCATGATGTCGGTGGAAGCAGCGACGCTTGAAGGGATTCAGGATTTCTATAATTCTTATTTTTCCGGTGCTAATTTGATACTAACCATTGTGACTTCCGGTACGCCGGAGATTGTGTTAGATAAAGTAACAAGAGCATTTAGTACAAATTATGCACCTGGCAAAGATAGACATTGGGCGGGTTTGTTCCCTCCCATTGAATATCCAACTCCACCCAACAATGTGAGTGGTCGATTTGAGGAGGTGCACGGGAAGAAGCAGTCAGCAGTGCGATTGGGAACCGTGTTTCGAGCGATGAATCCTGAGGATCGAGCGGCGCTGCAACTGTGGAATCGAAGAGTCAGTGACCAATTGGCATTTGTAATCAGGGAGGAGCACGGCTGGGCGTATTCGGTGGGTAGTTCAGTCTGGTTTGTGGATGATTGGGCGGTGTGGCAAGCCCGGTGGGGAACTGCACCTGCCAATGTGGATTCGTCAATAGTGGTGGCTAAGGATATTGTCCAGGGGTGTTTGGAAGAGATGTTGTCCAGTCATGAAATGGAGAAGTTGGTGAATCAGCTATTGCGCGGTGGGGGCATGAGGCGGATGACCAGGATTAATCAGGCGATGTATTTGGGATTGTCTGAGATGGATGGTCAGGATCGGGATTGGGACCATTGGTCGGCGTCCATACGAACGGTGACGGGGGAAAAAGCTCATCAGACAGTTGGCAAATACTTTGATATCAAGAAGGTATTGGAGGTTGTGGTGCGATAAGGAGAATATCTATGAATGCATGGGTGTTGCAGCGATAAGAGGTTTTTATTGACTTTGGCGTCAAATTTAGGTATATTTAAAGATAAATATTTTTGAGGATATCCTTCGGTTTGTCGACATATAATACTGAAAGAGCAGTACCAAAGTATTAGAATTCCTGCTCAACATGAAAATGAAGTTAAGTGTAATAATACCAGTCTTCAACGAATACTTCACGCTACCGGAGATTCTCAGACGTGTTCGCGACGTTCCTATTGAGAAGGAAATAGTTATTGTTGACGATGGATCTACTGATGGTAGCCGGGAGTGGTTGCAGGAGCATATCACCAAAGAAAATGAGCGAGTGATCTTACACCCTCATAACCAAGGCAAAGGAGCTGCCATTCGAACTGCGATTCCGGAGATTACCGGCGATGTTGTGATCATTCAGGACGCTGATCTTGAATATGATCCCAATGATTGGCTAAGGTTGATAGAGCCCATTGAGAAGAACGAGGTGCAGGTGGTATATGGATCGCGAAATCTTAGCAAGACAAATAGAAAATCAAGTTGGGGATTTTATCTTGGTGGTAAATTCCTATCGGTAATGACGTCGTTGTTGTACGGTACATCAATTACCGATGAGCCTACCTGTTATAAGATGTTCCGCGCTGACGTTCTAAAGTCCATCCCATTGACCTGTACTGGTTTTGAATTCTGTCCTGAAGTCACCGCAAAAATACTACGCAGAAAAATAAAGATAATTGAACTTCCCATTACATATGATCCTCGAAAAGTCCATGAGGGCAAGAAAATACGGTTTAGAGATGGACTGATCGCAATTTGGACCCTCATAAAGTACCGTTTTAGAGAATAGCAGTCATAGTATTTTCTATAATTGCGTCGTCAATGATCTCTAAAACCGCCTCTGTAGACCTTCAGGTCTGCAAGAGAGGCGATTTGCGGGGGCGAATGAAAATCCGCCATATATGCCGACATTTGTGGGAGCCTATTAATGGCGAGAAGTAAGAAAGCCATTCCGAAGCGAAAACGAGATCGAGGCAAAGCTGGGCGGAAATCGATGCGCCCTGGTTCTTTGACAATTGGAGAAAAGCTGGGAGTGGTATGGAAATTTCATAAGCCTTTTATCCTGGCGTTTTTTGCCGTAAAAGTCGTCCAGTTTATCTTGTATCCAGACCCTTATATGTGGAGTGATACGGGGGAATTCATCAATTCCGCAATCACGCTAAAGTGCAATCCATATAAGCCGATTGGCTATTCGCTATTTATTGCGTTTTCCAAGATACTACTTTTCCCGGTTGGATTGCTATTTTTTCAAAGCCTATATCGATTTCTCGCAACCTTGTGGTTGGGAATAGTATTGGAAAAGCACTACAGGTTTCACAGATGGCTTGTCCTTGGTACCTGTTTATTCATTGGATTAGATCCGCTCGCTATTCTTCATGATCATTTTATACTTTCGGACAGTCTGTTTGTTACTTTGACCATCGCGTCAATTGCCACGTTTCTGGCTTATATCAGAAAGGCAAACTGGCTTTTTCTCATCGTGGTGGTTTTGTTTGTGGAGATGGCATTGGCAGTTCGATTTGTGGGTTTGGTCTATCCTCCATTGTTTACTATTTTGATTGTTATTCGGTATGGATTCAAACGTTGGTTCCATTGTATTGTTATCATCGCGGCAACTGTGTTGACTATCCTTATACTTATGACGAAAATGGATCGTGATCTCGGGATTTACAAGGTGACGACCTTTGATGGCTGGACAATGATCGGGAACATAGCGCCAGTGCTTAATCTTTCACCCGAATATATCGGAGACATTGATGATCCAGAAACTCGACTGCTCTATGAATACATGGCGAGTTTTCCTGCCGAAACTTATGAGGATCCAAATCCCGATTACTACCGTTGGCATAGAAATTCGCCAGCAAAGCAGCTTCTAAATATATTTTGTCCAATCTATCCTGATCCAGATTCGTCAGCTTCTATACGAAACAGGTGGTTTCTCCATGAATTCATGTCAATAGCGAAGAAGGCGAGCACACCTGCTCAGAGAACGTTTCAGAAGTATAGAATTTTCAATCAACCGCAGTTGGCGGATCACATGATGAATTATCATCATGCATATATATTGGTGAATGAGTTACTTGGCAAAGTAAATTCACAATACATGAAGACGAATAGACTCGAATATCTTACCGATTACTTTTTTCCCAATTTAATCAGAGTGTTCTTTCCTAATCAGTTGATAGTATTTGGCAAAGGATGGTATACATATAGGGGAAAGCCTGATGATTGTATCCGACGATTTTGGTTTAACGAAGATAGTTCGAAATGGAAACCGAGGTTTGGAGACTATTTTGCAGTCTTTCGGTGGTCCTATGCCTATATCATTACTATTGAATGGCTCAGCGCAATAGGGATTTGGTGTTATGGGTTGTATCGATCCCGGAAACTCAAAATCCCCTTTAAATGTTTTATCTTAGGACTTGGGACCGTCTTGGGAGCATTTGCAGTATCCTACGGATTTGCGGTGGCATACACTGCCACGGTGTTTCCGCGCTATATGCTTCCTATCATGCCTTTTGTGATTTTATCTGCAGCTATGACGATATCTGAGCTGGGATCGGATAAGGCGAAGAAAAAATCCACTGTCTAATCGGGGCGTATGGTCAGTTCTTGAGAGTAGTGGTTTGCATATTGTATTGGTGAAAAAACCTATGCTTTCTAAGGAAGAGCAAGAAAAGATACGGCAGCAAATTCGTGAGGAGTTGCAGGCTCGCGAGAAACGGGATACGGAAGAAGCCAAGCGCCGTGCTGAAGAAGGGGTGGGTGGGAATGATGTTTCGCGATCAATGGATAAGCAGCAACTGGCGGAGGAGATCCAATGTTTAAAACGCGAAACGGAAAACAACTTCTATAAGGAAAATCCCAATTATGTGCAGTATGTCGACCGGTTTGGTCAAAGACGTTGGATTCATCGGCTACTATTCGAAGAGAAACGTCGAAGGTCATTAAAGCGGTCAGAAGCGAGGAAGAAGGCTCGTTGGGAGGAGCTGCGTAAGTATTTAATTATTTTAGCAGCGTTAATAGTGGTGATTGTGGTGGCGTTTATATTGGTGATTTCCCGGAAACATCCAGTGTTGATTGTGCGTTCGAATGTGCCTAATGCATCGATATTTATCGATAATCTTTTAACATCGTACGTAACCGACGCGGTAATTAGCAATATTTCACCTGGGAATCACAAGATTGCAATTTATAAGGCGGGGTTTGAAACCAAGTTTGTGCCGGTGGAAGTTCATAAGGGTGATACATTGAGTATTAGTGTCGAATTAGATTCAATGAAGCAGACGGCAATGGCACTTATGTATGGTCAAACCAGGGATTTTAGTAGTCAAGAACGTGAGGAACCGCCAGTGAAGACTACGCTTCCCACATTAGCAAAGAGAACCCGAAAAGCTTCTTCGCAGGGATTGAATAAGGCGTCGGTGTTTATTACATCTAACGAATCTGATGTGGTCATATATATGGATGGCGAACCGATTGCTTCAGAGATTAATACGATTATTGACGATATTCAGTTGGGATCGCACACGTTCGAGGTGCGGAAACCCGGGTATGTTAGTGATCCAACTTATAGTATGGTGCGGTTGAGGAAATCCGGGGAATTGGTGTCGCTTTCGTTTGAGCTGACCCGTGGTATATCAACATTTTTACATATTAAGACCGAGCCGGTAGCGGGTGAGATTTTTTTAGATGGTCGACCATTGACTCGAGGAATCTATCAGGAACCGGTTTCCATTGGGGATTATACTGTGAGTTTTGGGAATGTTCCCGGGTACCGGACACCGGATCCGCGGGAGATTTCACTAACTGAAATCAATCCCAGCGTTGAAGTGGTGGGGGTATATGTGCCCAATGTGCACGTTGAAGTATCTTTGGGGGATGACGGTCAATTGATTCGTCGCAACTGTCGGGATGTTACTGTGGGGTACTATTTTCCGGACCAGGGTGCGGTGGAGAGTTTCGAGTATGGACCTACGATTGAGAAGATCAAGTCGCAGGGTATGTATTATTGGGAAATGGGGTATGCATTCGCACACAGGAATCCTTCGGGGTCGGATTTTATTGAGATGCATTTTGAGATGCCGGAGCATTACGATCAGAATGTGAATATCGTATTGGAATTGCATGGTTATGGGTCTCACGATAATTATTTGTTTCATTTGGTGGAAGGGAATGTATTAGCAGTGGATATAAATAACAAAGAAGTGATACCACGCTTTGAACCATCATCGATGTTGGATGAGGGGCAGCCGATTGGGGTGGATAGCTGGCAGATCAAGATGCACCTGCGGGAAGGTGAGAATTCACTAAGGGTGCGTACCACTGAAGAAAATCATTGTTTTTATTATTTAAGAAAAATCATCGTTCGTTCCGTGTCATAAAACATAGGGGATGAAACTTTTGCTGCCAGAGAAAGAGAAAGAACGAATCCGTCATGAGCATCGTGCCATGTTGGAAAAACAGCAGCACGAATCGGAGGGGAAGGTTGCGGAACAGCAACATCTGGCTCATGAAGATTCTGAGCAGGAGGAGAGGGAAGCGATAGTACGCGAAGAAGAGGAAAAGTTTTACCAGGACAAACCTGACTATATAAGGGTGAAGGATAAGAATGGGAACATCCGTTGGATGTTGAAATCTGAGTTTAGCAAGAAGCGCTACCGGAAGTACAAGATCAGGAAGAAGCGGATACATCGTAAGTCCAGGAGGGTTTTGGAAAGACTGTCGGTGGTGTTCATTATTATTGCTATGATTATCATTGCGATAATTGCCTACCGAAGTGTCATATAGCATGCAGTCATCCACCTTTCCAGCTTCTAATGATTGTGTATTGGTCATCAATCCCGGGTCAACATCGACTAAACTGGCGGTTTATGCTCGAAGTGGGGTGATGGAGGAAACTACTATTACACATGATCTTGATGCGCTCAAAGCGCTACCAGCGATCAATGGGCAGCTCGACTTACGGTATGATGGACTCATGGCATGGGTAGATCGGTTTGAGGATTCGCAGTGGATAGCGGCGGTGGGACGTGGTGGTCCTTTGGGACCGATGGAAGGGGGAACCTACCGGATTAACCAAGAAATGCTTGAGGATTTGGTATCGGGGCGTTTTGCGGAACATGCCTCCAATTTAGGGGCGATGATGGCAGATCGGTTTGCCAAGTCCCGGGATTTGCCGGCGTTTGTGGTTGATCCGGTGACGGTGGATAATTTTCCTCCGGTGGCAAGGATTTCGGGGGAACCGGCGATTAAACGTAAGTGCCGTTCGCATGCGCTCAATATCAAGGCTGTAGCACGGGAAGTGGCGGATGATTTGGGGAAATCATTGAATCAGACGCGGTTTGTGGTGGCGCATTTAGGCGGCGGGATATCGGTGTGTGCGTTGGATGGGGGTAGGATTATCGATGTGAATGACGCGCTGCTTGGAATGGGTCCGTTTTCGCCGGAACGGGCGGGTGCCTTACCAATCGGACCGTTGATTGAAATGGCATTCAGTGGGGAATTTACCCAGGAAACCTTGTTACGGAAATTATCCAGGGAAAGCGGGATGCTGGGGTATTTGGGAACCAACAACTTGCGGGAGGTGGAGGAAAGTATTGGGAGAGGTGATGATAGGGCTTCGTCGATTTTTTCTGCCATGGCATACCAGATTGCGAAGGAGATCGGCGCCATGGCAGTTGTGTTGCGGGGTGAGTTGGACGGTATTATTATTTCCGGGGGGATGGCACATTCGGATATGCTGTTTGATGAGTTGCAGTCGCAGGTGTCGTTTTTAGGAAAGGTAATCCGTCGTCCCGGGGAATTGGAGATGACGGCGTTGGCGAGGGGGGCTTTTCGGGTGATTGATGGTGAGGAAGAAGTGAAGAATTATCGATCTCCTCCGGTGTGATGTTTGAACTTTTAAATAGAAAAGACAAAAATTTGGCCAGGAATGATTACGAGGATAATGCATGAAGCGTTTGTTGTCCGGAAATGAAGCGGTGGCTCAAGGTGCGATGGAAGCCGGTGTACGATTGGCTGCCGCTTATCCGGGTACCCCATCTACTGAAATCCTGGAAACGTTGTCGAAATTTCCGGGTGCGTATGCGCAATGGTCGCCCAATGAGAAAGTGGCGTTTGAGGTTGGGATCGGAGCCTCGCAGGGGGGAGCGCGAGCAATGGTGTGTATGAAGCATGTAGGGTTGAATGTGGCGTCCGATCCATTGATGACGTTTGCCTATACTGGAGTAAATGGGGGATTTGTGGTGGTGTGTGCGGACGATCCGGAAATGCACAGTTCTCAAAACGAGCAGGATAACCGTCATTACGCACGTTTTGCCAAGATCCCACTGTTGGAACCTTCATCTAGTCAGGAAGCCAAGGATTTTTTAATTGAAGGATATACTATCAGCGAGATGTTCGATACCCCGGTGATGTTACGGTTAACCACGCGCATTTCCCATTCCAAGGGGATTGTGGAATGCTGCGAGTGGAAGACGCCGGAAGTCACCGGATACCAGAAGGACATCGCTAAATATGTGATGATGCCGGTTTTTGCAATCGAACGGCACAAAGTGGTAGAAGAGCGGTTGGAAAAGTTGCGAGAGTATGCTGAGTCTACACTAATGAATCGTGTCGAAATACGGTCGACCTCGTTGGGGGTAGTGACCGCCAGCGTTTCGTATCAATATGTGCGGGAAGTGCTGCTGGATGCCAGTGTGTTGAAATTGGGGATGTCGTGGCCTCTGCCGTTGGATAAGATTAGAAAATTTGCCGATTCCGTGGATCAGTTGATGGTGGTTGAGGAATTGGATCCGTTTCTGGAAATGGAACTGAAAGCTGCGGGTATCGATTGTGTGGGCAAGCAGTATGTGTCATTAAAAGGGGAACTGGATCCGGTTCGGTTACAGGAAGCTATGGTTAAAGCTGGAAATCTTCCTGAGATGACGTATTTTGCTCCACCTCCCACCGAGGTGCTGCCGCGACCGCCGGTGTTGTGCGCCGGTTGTCCGCACCGGACGGTATTTACAGCACTCAGGAAATTAAAGGCGAATGTACTGGGTGATATTGGGTGTTATACACTTGGAGCGCTGCCGCCGTTGAATGCACTGCATAGCTGTATCTGCATGGGTGCATCGATCGGAACTGCGATTGGGGTTGATTTGGTTCAGGGCAGTGAAGAACCGGTGGTGGCGGTGATCGGCGATTCCACGTTTTTGCATTCCGGACTAACCGGGGTGTTGGATGCGGTGTACAACAAGAGCAATGTGACAATAATAGTCCTGGATAACCGGGTAACCGCGATGACCGGTGGTCAGGATCATCCCGGGACCGGATATACACTGATGGGAGAGGAGACACGCCAGGCGGATATTCCAGCGATTGTGAAAGCGCTGGGGGTGGATCACGTCGAGCATCTTGATGCACTCGACTATGATAAGGCACTGGCAACCATCAAAGATGCTACCGGTCGACCGGGTCCGTCGGTGTTGATTACATCAGAACCGTGCATGTTGTTCCCCAAGAAGGTGCGCAGTAAGCCGTATAGTATCGATTTGGAGGTGTGTAACGGCTGCGGAGTATGTTTGAAAATCGGCTGTCCGGCGCTGTTTGCTTCGGAGGAAACTACGCAGAAAGGGTTACAAAAGGCGGAGATCGATCCGACCGGCTGTGTGGGGTGTGATTTGTGTGCGCAGTTGTGTAAAGTGAATGCAATACTGGCACCCGAGCTTGAGGAAGTGCAATAATGGATATCACGAATGTGTTGATTGTAGGTGTGGGAGGTCAAGGGATTATTTTAGCGAGTGAGATTCTGTCGGATGTGGCCATGGTAGTTGGGATGGATGTTAAAAAAAGCGAAGTGCATGGAATGTCCCAGCGGGGTGGTGTGGTGACCAGCCATGTTCGATTTGGACCGGAAGTGTTTTCGCCGTTGATACCAAATGGATCGGCGGATGTGATATTGGCGTACGAGTCCGCAGAAGGGCTCAGGTGGTGTCACGAATTGAAGCCGGACGGGACGATTATTGTCAATCCGCAGCGGTTGATTCCACCGATTGCTTTGACTAAGGAATATGATTATCCGATGGATGCGTTGGAGCAGATTCGGTCACGAAATGTCAACTTGATCGAAGTGGATGTGGCGGGAATTTGTGAGGAGATCGGCAATCCCAGACTGGGATCGACGGTGCTTTTAGGAACGTTGTCCACTCAGTTGTCGATTCCGGAATCCACCTGGTTGGAAGTAATCCAGCGACGGGTTCCCAAGGGGACTGAAGAGTTGAATGTAACAGCATTTCAGCGTGGCAAAGAAGCTGGTGTAATGGTGTCATCTTAGAAATTTTGCATAGATTCAGTGTTTGTGATTAGTAAAAGCGTTGTCCATTCTTGGACTTAAACTCCGGACAGGAGGAAGTGAGATGAAACGACTAATTTTACACGTTACATTATGGAGTGTTGTATTTAGCTTGGTAGTGGGCTGCGGCGGTGGTGGTTCGAATACCGGTGGTGTAGGAGTCACTCGGGAGGAAAATAACGCCAGGTACGCCGGCGAAAAGACCTACGGCGATTGGATTTTTTACCATATTCCCAATGAGCCAGGATCACTAAACTACTACACTGAAACGTCGTCGGTATCATCAATGATGGGTAGCTACATCTTTGAAACGTTCTTGACTCGAGACACGGACTCACAGGAATTGAAACCTCTTTTGGGTGAAAGTCTGCCTGAGATTTCCGACGATCATCTGGTTTATACTTTCAGGATGAGGAAAGATGTTCATTATTCTGACGGCACCCCGGCTACCGCCGCTGATATTTTATTCAGCTATAATGTGGTGATGTGTCCTTTTGTGGATTGTGCATCGTCCAGGAATTATTTTGAGCGGGTGGAAAAGGTGGAATTGTTGGATGATTATACTATCCGATTCACGTGCAGGGAACCGTATGTGCATCATGATATCTTTTTAGGTGGGAATTTACCGGCGCTTCCAAGGCACATTTTTGATCCGGACAACCTGCTGGAAAGCAATCCGGAGGCATTTGGGGAATATTTTAACAATCATCCGAACAATCGGCATCCAATCGGTACCGGTCCCTATACGTTTGTGGAATGGAAGACGTCCGATCAGATCGTGCTGCAGCGCGATCCCAACTATTGGCGGGGAGACCAGGATGATACCGGGTATTTGGAGCGGATTATTTTTAAGGTGATTACCGATGATCCGCCCACATTGACTGCGCTGAAGAAGGGTGAGCTGGATTTGGCAAGTTTGTCACCGATTCAATTTGTGAAGCAAACCACATCACCCAAGTTTTTGGGTGAAAATGTCAAGGATTCGTATTATTCGTTTGGCTACAGCTATATCGGTTGGAACTGCAAGAAGCCGCAGTTTGAAGATAAGCGAGTGCGCCGAGCCATGACTCACATGATCAACCGGAAGGAAATATTGGAAACGTTACGATATGGTAGGGGGGTGGTGGCAGTTTCCAATTTTTATTTCCGGAGTAAGTTTTTCAATCATGATTTTGAACCGTGGCCCTATGATCCTGATCTGGCAGTAAAGCTGCTGGATGAAGCGGGATGGAAAGACACGAACGGAGACGGGATTCGGGATAAGGACGGGATGGATTTCCGGTTCGAATTTCTGCTGAGCCAGGGTGGTGCGTTGGGTCCTCAGGTGGCGACGATCATCAAGGAAGAAATGGCGAAAGTGGGGATCAATATGTCGATTCGCTTCTTAGAGTGGTCGGTATTTTTGGAAAATATTCAGGATCAACGGTTCGATGCGACTTGGTTGGGATGGGGGCTGGGAACCGCTGAGGATCCGTATCAGATTTGGCATTCGTCATCGGCGTTGAATCGGGGTTCTAACCATGTCAGCTTTATCAATGCGGAAGTGGATTCCATTTGTGAGGCGGGTCGGGTGGAATTCGATGTGGAAAAACGGAAGCAGTTGTTCTTGAGGTTGCAGGAAATTCTTCACGAGGATCAACCGTATACGTTTATGTTTACCAATTTAGTGGGTATTGGGTATCACAAACGGCTTAAATCAGTGCGGTGGCGTCCGTTTCGTCCTGCCATACCTTTAGAGGAATTTTTCGTGCCCACCGGAGAACAACGGTACACGGTTCCGGGTTAAGATATGTCTCTGAAACAGGGGTACGTTCAAGTATATACCGGTGACGGTAAGGGGAAAACTACCGCAGCATTAGGTTTGGCACTTCGAGCCGCTGGCGCTGGTTTGAAGGTGTATATTGGGCAGTTTATCAAGGGCATGCATTACGCCGAATTGGATGCGCTGAAGCGTTTCGAGGATTTGATTACTATCAAACAATTCGGCAGCGGATGTTTTATCCACGGGGATCCGACACCAGAAGATATTGAACTGGCTCGGCAGGGTTTGCAGTTGATGAAGGATGTGGTGGCTGCGGGGGATCACGATGTGGTGATTTTGGATGAAGCGAATGTATCGGTGTTTTTGGGGTTGTTTACCACCCAGGATTTGCTGGATGTGATCGATGTGAAACCGGAACATGTTGAGTTGGTGATAACCGGACGTCGAGCGCCGCAGGAGGTGATCGACCGGGCGGATTTGGTTACCGAAATGCGGGAGATTAAGCACTATTACACCCAGGGAGTCGAAGCCCGGGAGGGGATAGAAAAGTGAGGACTATAACCGGGAATGCCAGTATCTAAACATGAGATTATTTTACTTCTTGCTTTTTCTGCTGATTGTATCAGCCATCTATTTCGGGATGCATTACTTCGTGAGTTGGCGGATTGTTCGAGGTCTTGATTTATCCAGAAATTTCGGTAGAGTCTTATTGTTTTTGTTTTTAATTGCTGGGATAACCTATTTCCTGGCGCAGTTCTTTGGCAAATTTGGTTTTTCTGTACCGGTGGGATATTTCGGATCGGTGTGGATGGGGATTATTTCGATTGCATTGACGGTGTTTGTGCTGCAGATGATGGTAGTATGGGTGTTTCCCAGTCAAGAGAAGGTGTTCACTGTCTTAGCCATTGTGGTTAGCTTGTTATTGTCCGGGTATTCGTTTGTCAATGCGTATCGCCAGCCTAATGTCAAGGTGTTCGAAATCCCAATTGCCGAGCTACCGGATCAGTTGTCGGGATTTTCCATCGTATTGTTGGCGGATTTTCATTTGGAGCGAACCAAGACGGTGGGGTGGTTGAATGAGGTTGTAGATGCCACGAACGCGCTTCAGCCGGATGTGATTGCAATTGCCGGGGATTTGGCGGATGAAGATGTCCGAGAACATCGAGGATTTATTGAGGCTCTCAGGCGATTGAAGTCCCGATATGGTGTGCTTGCGGTGACCGGTAATCATGAATATTATCCTGGATTGGGGAAATTCTTGGACTTGTGCGATTCTTTAGATTTTCAAGTGCTTAGGAATAGTCGAGTAACGATAGCGGAATCCATTGAATTTATTGGAATTAATGATAACACTGGAAAACGATTTGACGGTGGAGGATCGGACTTAGAATCTGCGATGGATGGGTTTGACAGTACCCAGGTAGGTGTGTTGTTGTCGCATCAGCCATTGTATTTCCATCAAGCGGTGGCGCGGGGGGTGGATTTGCAGTTGTCGGCACATACCCATGCCGGGCAGATTCCGCCGATGGATTTGATTGTATGGCTCACTTTCAAGTATCCGTATGGGTTGTATCGGAACGGATCGTCATACATATACACAACCTGTGGAACTGGGACCTGGAGTCCACCGATGCGGACATTCTCCCGGTCGGAAATTGTTAAATTTGTTCTGGTTCGACCGGAGAGTTCTTGAGGTTAACTTAGTAATTTATTTTGGTTTTTTGTTTAACGGAAACCATTGATCAGAAAGATAGGGAGGAAACATGAAACGTTATTTCAGCATTGTTTTACTGGTAATTATCACTGTGGTAGTGTCGCAGGTGATGGGGCAGGATTATGGCGGTTTTTACGGCGAATTTAAGGAATATGCAGAAGATCAGATCGAAGAAGTGGCTACGCCAATCGTGGAAGCGTATGGGACCGCAGTGGGTGGCGGGTTGTATCATACCGCGGCTACCCACGGTGTGTTGGGATTCGATGTGGGTTTTCGTGCAATGATGGTGCTGGTCCCGGAAGGGGAAAGCGATATATTGGACTCGGCGGATGTGACGTTTTTCCCGGTACTGGCAATTCAGGCGTCTGTGGGGCTGCCGATGGATTTCGAGGTGATGGTTCGTGGTTTTAGCGGAAAATTTGAGGACGAAACGATTTCCCTGTTCGGCGCTGGGATCAAGAAGAATTTTACACCGAATATACCAGTACCAGGGCTTCCCGATATTTCGGCAATGATTGCATATCACAGCTTCAAAGCCAGTGATGTGTTGACATCGTCTCATATCAGTTTCGATCTGATGGTGTCGAAAAAGTTTATGATTATCACGCCTTACGCTGGATTCGGGTACGATAAGACGTCGATGGATATCGAATACGAGTATGTGGTGCCCAATACTCTGCAGAAGCTTGATGTGTCACAGACCATTGATGTGTCAACCACACGGTTCACGGTGGGATTGAACATTTCACCGTTTCCGTTCGTTCAGATTTTCAGTGATTACAATATCGGTAAGTTTTCGGAAATTACGGCGGGAATGGCAATTAGTTTCCGGTAAGAGCAAGTTTTTTCATCCATTTGTGCTTAGAAATAACCACTCATTGAGTGTCGATAAGTGTACAGGAGCAGTGATTAATGCACGCATATATTATTAAGCGTATCCTGTTGATGATTCCCACGTTGTTCGGGATTACAATAATTTCGTTTTCCATCATCCGGCTGGCACCCGGTGATCCGGCAGTGTTGAAGGCACGAGCGGGTACTGAGGGAATCACCGATCAGGTAATGGCGAAGAAGATCGTGGAACAGACACAGCGGATTTATGGGCTTGATAAGCCGATTTTGTTGAATTTCAAGCTGTGGACTGTGGAGCAGAATATTGCCAAGCTGAAGGAGATGCTGCGTGGCGGCGATGTGGAATTCGATACTAAAGATCTGCTGCTAACCAAGATCAAACGGGCTGGGGACGGGGCGGTGTATCCGGTGATGATGGAGTTCTTTTCGGGGGAGGGTTCAGATGTTTACCGGCAGGATTTGATTGATATACTTATCAACCGGACACCGGTTCGGGTGGTGAAAGGCTGGAGTTTGGATGAAAAAGAAGAGTATATCCGAGGCTGGTGGGACGAACATCAATCGAAATACCAGTTGAATGTACCCAAGAAGCTGTTGATGACATTTACTGAAGCTCAGTATGGGAATTGGGTAAAACGGTTGGTAACGTTTGATTTCGGGGAATCGTTTAAGGATAAACGTCCTGTGATAGATATATTGAAAGAACGGGTGACGGTGTCGATTAGTATTACCATTACCGGGTTGATTTTGGCGTATTTGATAGCCATCCCACTCGGGGTATT